>NZ_JBBGYS010000058.1:0-42059 GCF_037479595.1 Pseudomonas sp. MYb541
ACTCATTTTCCGGCTGACGTGTAACAAATTCCCCCCCGCCCTCTCTAGTGGTACAAGCAGGCATTCAAGCCCGCCAACTCAACCCACTGCTGGAGATACACCATGACTACCAAACTGTCCGCCGCCACCCTCGTCCTGGCGCTCGGTTCCGCCCTGAGCCTGTCCACCCTGGCCACCACCGCCCACGCTGCCGACGAAATGCAGAAATGTTTCGGCGTCGCTGAGGCCGGCAAGAACGATTGCGCCGCGGGTGCAGGCACTTCCTGCGCCGGCACCTCAAAAACCAAGGATCAAGCCAACGCCTGGAAACTGGTCCCGGCCGGCACCTGCCTCAAAACCCCAAGCTCCACCTCGCCGACCGGTTTCGGCCAGGAAGCAGCCTTCACCGCCAAGTCCTGAAACCTCGCAAAACCTGAGTACTGATGATGACCCTTTCATCCCTGCAAGCCGTCTCCCAGGCTCAGGCGCCCGGCCTCCCCCGTCGGGCCGGGCTGGGGCTCAAGCATGAGCATTTCATGGACGTGCTGGAGACCTCGCCCGACATCGGTTTTTTTGAAGTGCACGCCGAAAACTACATGGTGGCCGGCGGCCCGTTTCATCATTACCTGAGGTTGATCCGAGAGCAGTACCCGCTGTCCTTGCACGGCGTGGGCCTGTCCATCGGCGGCGATGGCCCGCTGGACCGTGCGCACCTGGCACGGCTGGCCGCGCTGATCGACCGCTATCAACCCCACTCTTTTTCCGAACACCTGGCCTGGTCAAGCCACGGCCCGGTGTTCCTCAATGACCTGCTGCCCCTGGCCTACGACAGCGCGACCCTGCAACGGGTATGCGAACACGTTGACCAGGTGCAGAGCACCCTCAAGCGCCCCATGCTGCTGGAGAATCCGTCGACTTATCTGCAATTCCAGCGCTCAACCCAGGACGAGACTGACTTCATCAGCGAAATCATTCGCCGCACTGGCTGTGGTTTGCTGCTGGATGTAAACAACGTTTACGTGTCGTGCATCAACCACCAACGCGATCCACTTGCCTACATCGACGCGTTGCCATTGCACGCGGTGGGCGAGATTCATCTGGCCGGTTTTGCCGAAGACACTGACAGCCTCGGTGATCGCTTGCTGATCGATGATCACGGCGCACCTATCGATAACGCCGTGTGGCAGTTGTACGAAAAAGTACTGGCGCAGGTCGGCTCAGTAGCAACCCTGATCGAGCGGGATAACCAGGTGCCGGCGTTTGGCGTACTGCTGGCCGAGGCTCAACAGGCTGACTGGCATCTGTCGCAGGTGAACCCATGAGCCTGCATGACGATTTCGCCGAGGCATTATTGGCGCCGGACCTGGCCTGTCCCGATGGCCTGTTCAGCAGCAATGGTGCCGACCCCGCCAGCCGCTTCGTGGTGTATCGCAACAATGTGCACAGCTCGTTGATCAACGCGCTGGCAACGGCTTATCCGGTGACATTGCAACTGGTGGGCGAAGCGTTCTTCCGAGCGATGGCCGGCCTGTTTGTACAGGTTTGCCCACCCACCAACCCGTTGATCAGCGAGTACGGCAGTGCGTTCGCGGCGTTTATCCAGGATTTCGAGCCTGCCGCCAGCGTGCCCTACCTGGCCGATGTCGCGCGCCTGGAACGCTTGCGCGTACGGGCCTATCACGCAGCGGATACCTCGCCGCTGGACCAGCAGACGGTTCTCCAAACGCTGCAAGGCCAGACAGACCTGGGGACATTGCGCCTGCAACTGCATCCCTCCCTCGCCACTTTGACTTCAGCCTATGCGGTGGTATCCATCTGGGCCGCGCACCAGGCCGAGGGCGGCTTGGCCACTCTGAATCCCTGGCACGCCCAGGGTGCGCTGGTCATGCGTCGGGGCCTGGAGGTTCAGGTCTTAGCGATCGACCACGGCTCAGTCACGTTTATCGACGGCCTGGCCCAGGGCACGCCTTTGGAAAAAGCCGTGGAGCAGGCGCTTGAAACGTCCGCCGAGTTTGACCTGCACCAATGCCTGACGCTGCTGATCAACCACAGCGCCATCACTCATTTGCATCCAGAACAAAAGGTGTCGCCATGAATACTCGTCCGTCGTGCCTGATCAACCGGGTCATCGCGCTTTTCGAACAGATCCCTTACAGCCTGATCGCTTTTCTCGCGCGCTTTTCCATCGCCGCGGTGTTCTGGAAATCCGGGCAAACCAAAGTCGAAGGCTTCGCGATTGATTTGATCAGCGGCACCTTCCAATTCGGCGAACCCAAATTGGCGGCCTCGACATTGCCGTTGTTTCGCAGCGAATACCACGTGCCGTTGCTGTCACCGGAAATCGCGGCGCATATGGCGGCATTTGCCGAGCATTTTTTCCCGGTGTTGATTTTGGTGGGCTTCGCTACACGCTTCTCAGCCTTGGCCCTGATCGGTATGACCCTGGTGATCCAGTTGTTCGTCTACCCGGACGCCTACCCGACTCACGGCACCTGGATCGCGTTGCTATTGCTGCTCGTGGCCAAAGGGCCGGGACGTCTGTCCATCGATCACCTGATCGCCCGTCGCTGCGCTTAAAGCCGATCCAGCGCCTCGCCGCTGCGCTTGAACCAATCCACCAAGTAATCGGCCAACACCTGGGTGCGGCGCGGCAAACCACCCTGATAGGGATGCACCAGGTACATCGGCATGCTCCGTGTCTGATAATCGCGCAGGAGCCAGCGCAAGCGGCCGTCAGCCAATTCTGCAGGAAGCACATAGGACGGCAGCCGCGCGATACCGGCGCCCACCAGCGCGGCCTTTTTCAACAGGTTGTAGTGGTTTGAGGCAAACGTGCCGCTGACCCTCACCCGCAGCAACTCGTGCTGCTGGTGGTACAGCCACTCTTCACGCCCGCTGTAATGGCTGTTGAGCAGGCAAGTGTGCGTGGCCAGGTCGGCCGGGGTCTGTGGCTCGCCATGTTGTTCAAGGTACGCCGGGCTGGCGCATGTCATCTCATGCCAGGCCAGCAGCGGCTTGGCCACCAGGCGCTCGTTTTCAATCGCGCCTGAGCGTACCCCCAAATCAAAACCATCCCGCGCCAGATCGCGATAACTGTTGTTGAGCTCCAACTCGATCTGCACCTGCGGGTACTGCTTGGAAAACTCCAGCAACAACCCGTCGAAGAAGGTCTCGCCCAACGACACCGGCACCGTCATGCGCACCGGCCCGGCCAGGTCGTCCTTGAGCCGCGCCAATGCTTGTCGGGCGCGATCCACCTGTACCACCAATGCCTGGGCCTGGGGCAGCAACGCCGCACCCGCGGCAGTCAGGCTGAGTTTGCGCGTGGTGCGGTGCAGCAACACCACGGAAAACCGCGCTTCCAACTGGCTGATCCGCTTGGACAACTGCCCTTTGCTGCAGCCCAGTTGCTCAGCAGCCACGGTGAAACTGCCGGCCTCGATCAGCACGGCAAACGCCGCCAGGTCATCCATCTCACTCATGGATTGTTTCCATTTGAAAACCAAAGGTTGCCTATTAGCGCGTTTATCTGCAGGAAAAGCCACTCTAGACTGAACCCTCACTTACCCCCTGGAGGAACAGCACCATGAAAATCCTATTGATTGGCGCCAGCGGCACAGTCGGCTCGGCGGTCAAGGCAGAACTGGCTCAGCGTCACGACGTGATCAGCATCGGCCGCAACAGCGGTGACTTCCAGGTGGATATCAGCGACAGCGCGTCGATCCGCACACTGTTCGAGCAGACAGGCAAGTTCGATGCCCTGGTCTGCGCAGCAGGTAGCGTGAACTTCGTACCGTTGGGCGACATGAGCGAAAGCAACTTCGAACTGGGCCTGCGTGACAAGCTGATGGGCCAGGTCAACCTGCTGCTGATCGGCCGCGAATACGCCAACGATGGCGCCTCGTTCACCTTCACCAGTGGCATTCTGAACCGCGACCCGATCCGCACCGGCGCCTCGGCGGCACTGGTCAATGGCGCGCTGGATGCCTTCGTCAAAGCGGCGGCAATCGAGTTGCCACGTGGCCTGCGTATCAACTCGGTGAGCCCGACGGTCCTGTTGGAAGCCATGGACAGCTACGCGCCGTACTTCCGTGGCTACAAACCGGCGCCAGGCGCCGACGTGGCGTTGGCCTACGCAAAAAGCGTGGAGGGCCTGCAAACCGGTCAGACCTTTATCGTGGGGTGATCAGGCTGCCTGTCAGAATTGCCTGAACCTCGCGGGCGGGGTTGTGGTGCGGCGCAGGCCTGCGTAACGTGGCGGCACTTGTCTGGAGACTCGATGATGCGTGCCGCCCATACCCTTGCTCTACTTGCCTTGTTTCCCCTGTTTGGCGCCTGCCAGATGTTCGATAACGATCCGGCCAAGCCTTCTACTGCCGGGCTGACCCGCATGCAGGGCGAACTCACGGCGGTCGGCGGCAAACTGCTGTTCCAACCGTGTGGCGACAAACGCAACTATGTAGTCAAAGACACCGGCGGCACCAGCATCCTGCAGGAAGCGGCTTCGCTGGCCGGCGAGCAAGGCGCGTTGTTTGCCGACCTGCGTGGCCAGTTCTCCGGGGTTGCCAGCGGCACCCAGGGCAGCGTCGACCTGCAACAACTTTACCGCGTCGAGCGCTCGACTTCGGCCTGCAACGACCCGGACTTCAAACGCATGATCCTGCGCGCCAACGGCCACAAACCGACCTGGGTGATGAACGTCACCGCCAAGGGCCTGGTGCTGGAACGCGAAGGCCAGCCGCCATTGGCGGTGCCCTATGTGGAAGAGCAAATCGGCGATGGCCGCTTCAACTTGATGACCGAGGCCAATAATCAACACGTGGAATTGTGGGTCGCCCCGCAGCGTTGCGTTGACCCGGTCAGCGGCAGCCTGCAACACATGACGGCCGAGCTGCGCGTCAACGGCCAGGTGCAGCGCGGTTGTGCGTCGTTCGGCGGCTCGCGCGACGACTGACGCCACGCCGTGCTGTTTTAACATGACGGGAAACCACCATTGGGGCTTATAATCGCCGGTTTGCAAAACAGCCGGCCTCCGAGCCCGCCGCCTACCGGATCCTGTCATGTTACGAATCACCGAACTCAAGCTGCCCATCGACCATCCCGAAGAAGACCTGCGGCCCGCCATCGTGCAGCGCTTGGGCATCGCCAGTGATGACTTGCTCGATTTCACCCTGTTCAAGCGTAGCTACGACGCCCGCAAGAAATCCTCGGAGCTGTGCTTCATCTACACCATCGACTTGAACGTGAAGGGTGAAGCCGCCCTGCTGCTCAAGTTTGCCGATGACCGCAACGTCAACCCGGCGCCGGATGTCAGCTACAAAGTCGTGGGCCAGGCGCCGGAAGGCCTGACGCAGCGTCCAATCGTAGTGGGTTTCGGCCCGTGCGGAATCTTCGCCGGCTTGTTGTTGGCGCAGATGGGCTTCAAGCCGATCATTCTCGAACGCGGCAAGGAAGTGCGCCAGCGCACCAAGGACACCTGGGGCCTGTGGCGCAAAAGCGTGCTCAACCCCGAGTCCAACGTGCAGTTCGGTGAAGGGGGCGCCGGGACCTTTTCCGACGGCAAGCTGTACAGCCAGATCAAGGACCCGAAATTCCACGGCCGCAAAGTCCTGCACGAATTCGTCAAGGCCGGTGCGCCGGAAGAAATCCTCTACGTCAGCAAGCCGCACATCGGTACGTTCCGCCTGACCGGCGTGGTAGAGAACATGCGCGAGCAAATCATCGCCCTCGGCGGTGAAGTTCGCTTCGAGCAGCGCGTAACCGACGTGCTGATCGAAGACGGCCAGTTGAACGGCGTTGTCGTCGATGGCGGCGAGCAGATCCTGTCCAAGCATGTGATCCTGGCCCTGGGCCACAGCGCCCGCGACACCTTCCGTATGCTCCACGGCCGTGGTGTATACATGGAAGCCAAGCCGTTTTCGGTGGGTTTCCGTATCGAGCACCCACAATCCTTGATCGATGCGGCGCGACTGGGCAAATACGCCGGCCACCCAAAACTTGGCGCCGCCGACTACAAGCTGGTGCACCACGCCAAGAACGGCCGCTCGGTCTACAGCTTCTGCATGTGCCCAGGCGGCACCGTGGTCGCGGCGACTTCCGAGCCGGGCCGTGTCGTCACCAACGGCATGAGCCAGTACTCGCGTAACGAGCGCAATGCCAACTCCGGCATCGTGGTCGGTATCACGCCTGAGGTGGATTACCCGGGTGGTCCGTTGGCGGGTATCGAGCTGCAGGAACGCCTGGAATCCCACGCCTATGTCCTCGGCGGCAGCAACTACGAGGCGCCGGCGCAACTGGTGGGTGACTTCATCGCCGGCAAGCCGTCCACGGCGATCGGCAGTGTGGAACCGTCCTACAAGCCAGGTGTAGCCCTGGGTGATCTGGCGCTGGCGCTGCCGGACTTCGCCATCGAAGCAATCCGTGAAGCCTTGCCGGCATTCGAGAAGCAGATCAAGGGCTACTCGCTGCACGACGCCGTGTTGACCGGCATTGAGACGCGCACCTCGTCGCCGCTACGAATTACCCGTAACGAATCGATGCAGAGCCTGAACGTGAAAGGCCTGTTCCCGGCCGGTGAAGGTGCCGGTTATGCCGGAGGGATTCTGTCGGCAGGCGTGGATGGGATTCGGATTGCCGAGGCGTTGGCACGGGATATGTTGGGCATCGAGGCCTGACACCTTCCCTTGTAGGAACCCGGCTTGCCGGCGATGGCGATCTTGAGGACGCTATCGCAGGCAAGCCAGCTCCCACACTGGTTTTTGCCGGGTGTCAGATATTCGCGCGCAGGATGCTGTCCGGCAACGGCTCGCCCCGCTCGACACTGGCCGCAACGGCCGCAATCAAGTCCTCCAGCGCATACCCCTGCCCTGCCAGCCAGGCCTGATCGTAGTAAGTCGTGGCATAGCGTTCACCGCCATCACACAAGATCGCCACGATCGAACCCGATTCCCCCGCCGCTTTCATCTGCTGCGCTGCCACCAAAGCGCCAACCAGGTTGGTCCCGCTGGAACCACCGACTCGCCGGCCCAAGCGCTCGGCCAGGTAGTGCATGGCCGCCAGCGAGAGCGCATCCGGCACCTTGACCATCGCATCGATCACCTTGGGCAGAAACGATGCCTCAACCCGTGGTCGGCCAATACCTTCGATGCGTGAACCGCAGTCCAGGCGCAAGCTGGCGTCGCCGCTCTGATAAAAATCAAAGAACACTGAACGCTCGGCATCGGCACACAACACGCGGGTGCAGTGCTGGCGATAGCGCACATAACGACCAAGGGTCGCGGTCGTGCCGCCAGTGCCGGGGCTGGAGATCAACCAGCTCGGTTCCGGATGCTGCTCGAAGCGCATCTGCTGGAAGATCGACTCAGCGATGTTGTTGTTTGCCCGCCAGTCGGTGGCGCGCTCGGCATAGGTGAACTGGTCCATGAAGTGACCGCCACTTTCCCGCGCCAGACGTTCGGATTCGGCGTAGATCTGCGTGGGATCTTGTACCAGATGGCTCTTGCCGCCGTAGAAGGCAATCTGCGCGATCTTTTCCTGGGAGGTGGTGGCCGGCATCACCGCGATAAACGGCAAACCGAGCAAGCGCGCGAAGTAGGCTTCGGAAATCGCTGTCGAACCACTGGAGGCCTCGATCACCGGCGCGCCCGGCTTGAGCCAGCCATTGCACAACGCGTACAAAAACAGCGAACGCGCCAGCCGATGTTTCAGGCTACCGGTGGGGTGGCTGGACTCGTCCTTGAAGTACAACTCGATACCCGGCAACCCCGGTAGGGGCAAGGGAATCAGGTGCGTGTCGGCGCTGCGCTGGAAGTCTGCTTCAATGATACGAATGGCTTCGCGTGCCCAGGGTCGTTGATCGCTCATGGAGAGTTTCTCTAAAGGTGTAAGCCCTGATTTTAGGGGGTTTCCTACGCCTCACACAGATACAGTACCGACTCAATCGGACACACAATTGCTAGGCTAAGGCGCAACGTCATGCCAAACAGCTGCTTATAACAAATAAGAATATAACTTTTGTTTTAACAACTAACCGTACGGGTTAGGGTACCCACCTATTGAATCTGGATTGGAGAGCATCCCTTGCCTCTGCGTAGCACTTTTACCCGTTTCTTCCAGCTGGAAGCCGCCAGCGGTCTGTTGTTGATCGCGGCTGCCGCCTTGGCGTTGATCATCAACAATTCACCTTTGTCGCACTTGTACGCTGCGTTTCTCGACGTACCGGTGGTGGCGCAGATCGGCGCGCTGAAAATCGCCAAGCCGGCCTTGCTGTGGATCAACGATGGCCTGATGGCCCTGTTCTTCCTGCTGATCGGCCTGGAGGTCAAGCGTGAATTGCTCGACGGCCACCTGTCCAAGCCCTCGCAAGTGGTGCTGCCAGGCGCGGCGGCTATCGGCGGCATGGTCGTGCCGGCGCTGATCTACTGGGCGATCAACAAGGATTACCCCGCCGCACTCTCCGGCTGGGCGATCCCCATGGCCACCGACATCGCCTTCGCATTGGGCGTGCTGGCCTTGCTGGGCAAGCGTGTGCCGGTGTCGTTGAAACTGTTCCTGATGACCCTGGCAATCATTGACGACCTAGGCGCGATCATCGTCATCGCGGTGTTCTACTCCGCCGACCTGTCCGGCGCTGCCCTGGCGGGCGCGGGTGCCTGCTTGATTGCCTTGATTGCCATGAACCGCCTGGGCGTAATCAAGCTCGGGCCGTACCTGATCATTGGACTGATCCTGTGGGTGTGCGTACTCAAGAGTGGTGTTCACGCGACGCTGGCCGGTGTGACGTTGGCCTTCTGCATCCCGATGCGCACCAAAAACGCCGAACCCTCGCCACTGCTCACACTGGAACATGCGCTGCACCCGTGGGTGGCCTACGGCATCTTGCCGCTGTTTGCCTTCGCCAACGCCGGCGTATCCTTGACTGGCGTCAGCCTGGAAAGCTTCACCCATCACGTGCCCATGGGCATCGCCGCTGGCCTGCTGATCGGCAAGACCGTGGGTGTGTTTGGCCTCACCTGGTTGGCGATCAAGACCGGCCTTGCCGCCCTGCCCAGCGGCGCGAACTGGGGCCAGGTGTTTGGTGTCGCGATCCTGTGTGGCATCGGCTTTACCATGAGCCTGTTTGTCGGTTCGCTGGCATTTGTGCCGGGTGCCAGTGAGTTTGCAGGTGAGGACCGGATGGGGATTTTGACGGGATCGATTCTGGCGGCGCTCATCGGTTATGCGGTGACGGCGATGGCGAGTCGTAAGAAGGCCACGCTTCAGGGTTGAACTGACAGACCGAAAACCAAAAAGCCGCCTCGGATTGACCGAGGCGGCTCCACTCCTCAGACCTTACAGGTCATCGAAGCGGTCTCGCAGGAACTTCCATACGTGATAAGCACGCAGGCAGTTCACTACGAGGTTCCACATAGGTCGTGCAAACTTCGACATACTCGGCCCCATTACATTGGGCCTACCTCCAGCACACTTACCGGAACACGTGGCCTTTGGATGCAGGTCAATGCATCTTTGAGTCGCATCCCCAGCGGATAGCTGGGTATGCAATAAAAAACCGCCCTACTAAGGCGGTTTTTTATTGCCTGCGTTTTTTGCTTTTAACTTGGCCGCCGCCCATAAAACGAAAAACCCCAACCAGTCACCCGGTTGGGGTTTTGTGTTTCTACAACCCGCGCTTAGCGAGTAACGCGACTGGTACCATCAACGGTCATGATGCGCACGCGGTCACCAATGCGGAAGATTTCATTCTCCTGCACGGCCTGCACGTAGGCGCGCATGCTGCCGTCGTCTTCGCGAACGGTGATTTCCACACCCTGGGTGCGGGTCAGGCCTTCTTCGGTGGCCGAGCCCAACAGACCGCCAGCAACAGCACCGATCACGGCGGTCACGATGCTGCCACGGCCGCCGCCGATGGCACTGCCGCCAACGCCGCCAATGACTGCGCCAGCAGCGCCACCAATTGGGGTCTTGGTGCCTTCGATTTTCACCGGACGCAGGGATTCGATGGTCCCCATGCGCACGGTCTGTACACGACGCGCTTCGTCACGGGAGTACGAGTCGCCGGTCAGACTCGAGGCGCAGCCACCCAGCAGCAACGACAGGGTGGTAAAGCAGGCAACCAGTAAAACGGACTTACGCATAGCATCAACTCCAAAGGACAGGTGGTCATTAAACGCTGCAGCTTGACGCCTGTCACGGCAAGCACCGCAGAAAATTGCTTTCATTCAGCCTCAGTACAGACTGCCCGCACCAGAAAAATCGACGAACGGTAGCACTTAACGTCCAACCAGGATCTTCATGGATTACTTCATCATTGTAGTCACAACCCTTGCCGGCCTGTATTTCCATGGCTGGCTGTACCTGCGCATCAGGCGCTGGGTAGATCGCGATCTGGCGCTTTCCCTGGCGGGCAATGATGCGCACAAGCGTGCCTTCATGCTCAGGCAGCTGGAAAAGGCCCGCAACTTGAAAATCAAACGGTCCGACCTACCGCATTGGCTGAAGAATGCCGCGCAGCAGTACACGCCCGAAGCCTCTGGTATAGAGACTTCAGGGTGACGGGCAACATTCAGGTGAAGTGACGAAAGGTGCAGCTCAGGGTGCCAAGCGCTCGCGCACCCAATCGGCCCCTTGCAGGCGATAGTTCAGGCGGTCGTGCAAGCGGCTGGCACGACCTTGCCAGAACTCGATGCGCTCCGGCAGCAAGCGATAGCCACCCCAATGCTCGGGGCAGTCGGGCTGGGTGTCGCTGAAACGCTGTTCGGTGGCCTTGAGCAGGTCCTGCAGCTCTTCGCGGTCGCCGATGACCTGGCTCTGCGGAGACGCCCAGGCGCCCAGGCGGCTGCCCAGCGGGCGGACCTGATAATAAGCGTCCGACTCTTCAGCCGTGACCTTCACCACCCGCCCTTCGATACGCACTTGGCGCTCCAAGGTCGGCCAGAAGAAGGTCATGGCCGCAAACGGCCGCGCCGCGAGCTGCTGGCCCTTGGCACTCTGATAGTTGGTGAAGAAGGTAAAGCCCTGCGCATCCAACCCCTTGAGCAACAGGATGCGGCAGTGCGGACGACCCTCCTGGTCGACGGTGGCCAAGGTCATGGCATTGGCTTCCACCGGTGGCTGCTCGGTTTTCACCGCGTCAGCAAACCACTGATGGAACAAGGCAAACGGCTCGCTCGGGGCCTGGGCCTCGCTCAAACCATCCCGTGTGTAGTCACGGCGCATATCGGCCAGTGCCTGGGTCATGCGGCTTTATCCTTCTGGTTCAGCGAATCAGTTTTTCGCCTGGTCGTTGGCCGGTGCTGCAGCCTTGGCTTTGGCCGGCGCTGGCTTTTTGGCAGCAGGCTTGGCCGGGGCTTTTTTGGCGGCTGGCTTGGCAGCGGCTTTCTTGGCGGCTGGCGCCTTTTTAGCGGCGGCTTTGGCCGCTGGGGCCGGTGCCGGAACGTCCTGCACTGCAACCATCTCGGCGACAGGCGGGGTTTTGCCCGACTGATATTTGCTCAACAGCGCCAGCATGGTGGTGCGCTGAGTGAACATGATTTCCATACGACGGTTCAGGGCACGGCCCTGGTTGCTGTCGTTGGCGGCACGTGGCATCAGGTCGCCCATGCCACGCAGCATCAGACGGTCCTGCTTCAGGCCGCTGAGGCTGAAGATCGACGCGATGGATTGTGCACGTTCCTTGGTCAGCGCCTGGCTGGCTGGGGCGGTGCCCGTTGCGTCGACGTGGCCCAGTACCAGTACGGCGGTCTTCGGATCGGCTTCAACGGCCTTGGCGACGCGAGTGAATGGACCCAGGGTGACCGGCAGCAACATGGCTGGGCGTTTCGGGTTGTAGGAACCGTCTACCGGCGCGATCACGACGAGCACGTTGTCACGACGCTCCAGTTGCAGGTTGCTGTCCTTGATGGCGGCGCGCAGGCGTGGCTCATAGTCATCCAGCCAGGCCTGAGTGATTTTCGGGTCGGGCATCGGCACGTTGGTCACGTCGACCTTGGCCAATGGCTTGGGTTTGCTTTCGAACGGCCACCACCATTTGGTTTCGGTGTCGTTCTTGGCGACGGCTGGAGTGGTGGCAGGTGCGGGCTCGGCGGCCTTGAGGTCGGCTTTCAGGTCGGCCTTGGCATCGGCGGCCTTTTCGTCGGCAGTCTTGGAAGAGAACGGCCACCAGCTGGAGCCGGTGTCAGCCTTGGCGGCTGGTGCGGCAGCGGAGGCTACCGGGGCGGCAGGCTTGGCGCCGGCAGCGGGCTTGGCGTCCGGTTTAGCCTCCGGCTTGGCATCGGTTTGGGTCACTGCGTCCTTGGTCGCGGCCTTATCAGATCCAAATGACCACCAATGCCCGCCCTCGGCATCATTTTGTGGAGTTTGTGCGCAGCCGGTAATAGTGAGGCATAGCGCCAGTGCCAAGGACTTGTTCGATAACATGAGATATCCACAAAATGAGAAAAGAAACGGGGGTCTGGATGACCCGTTAAACAGACGCTTACAGAACATTAAAGTTACATCATTTCGTTCAGCGCCTTCTTATAGTTGCCTTTGTAACAAAAAAACGTGAAACAGCAAGGGGTTTACAGACAACCGGCCAATATTCCGACCAACTTCTGTGCCCGTGGGTCCATAAGTACATAAGGGCCCAATGTATTAGTGACGAAACCAAACGCTACATCATGCTCTGGGTCGGCAAAGCCTACCGAGCCGCCTGCGCCGGGATGCCCGAATGCACGCGGGCCAAGGCCGAAGGTGGCATTGGGCAGCTGCGGTTGGTCCAACATGCAACCCAGGCCAAAACGGGTTTGTGTCAATAATGTTTTATCCGGCCCGATACTGTGTTCGCGGGTCAATTGTTCAAGCATGTCGGCTTCGAGCAAACTACCGTCCAATAAGCCGCTATAAAAGCCCGCCAGGCTGCGTGCATTACCGTGACCATTTGCCGCTGGCTGCTGCATACGGCGCCATTCAGGTTTGTTAGTGCTGGTCAGAATAGACGGTGGATTAGCAAAAGCACGCGTCGTCATGGCCGCAGGTTCACGCATCATTACTTGCAGTAAACGCTGTGCCGCTTCATCGCCCATGTTGCCTTTGCTACGCGCTATATGTGCCACGCGATAAAACTCTTCATCTGCCAGGCCCACATGGAAGTCCAGCCCCAATGGCCGCGCAACCCGCGCCACGATGGATTCTCCCGGCCCACGCCCATCGGCGCGACGCAGCAATTCACCCACCAGCCAGCCGTAGGTGATCGCCTCGTAGCCATGACCTTGGCCGGGCGTCCACCACGGGGCTTCGGCCGCCAGGGTGTCGACCATCAGTTGCCAGTCGTACAGCGCCTCGGTCGGCAGCATCTCGCGGATCGCCGGCAACCCGGCCTGGTGGCAGAGCAACTGGCGCAGGGTGATGGACTCTTTCCCCGCCGCCGCAAATTCCGGCCAGTAGTTGGCAACGGGTACGTCCAGTTGCAACTTGCCTTCGGCCACCAACTGCAAGGCCGTGACGGCGGTAAAGGTCTTGGTACAGGAGAACAGGTTGACGATGGTGTCACTGTGCCAAGCCTCGGCACCGTCCTTGTCGGCGGTGCCGGCCCACAGGTCGACGACGGTTTCGCCGCCTATCTGGATACACAGCCCGGCACCGCGCTCCTGCGGGTCATCGAACAACGCGGCAAAGGCTTCACGTACCGCTTCGAACTGGAGTTCGTAATGACCCTGGATCTGCACCTGAACACCCTCGGACAACACAGCAAAAAGTGGCCGACATTGTTCCAGTACTGGTGGGTTTTGTGAACCCGTCAGCCCTCAATCAATGCCCATTCCCTGAGTGCCCGCCCGCATGCCCGGCGCCCTGCCCCGGGCCTTTGCCTTCGTGCCCGGCCCTGCCGCCTTCGCTTTCACGCACGGCGCCCGCCGCCTTGGCCTTTTCTGCTTCCTTGCCCAGTTGATCGACCGCCGCCAGGTTGCTTTTGCGCACGCTGTCGACAAAGCCCTGGAACGGCACATCGGTGATACCCACCAGGCCAAAATGGCCGTTTTCACCGTCCAGCAAACGCCCGGTTGCCGGCTGATCCAGGTACTGGAACCAATGCACGCCGACAATCGACGGCTCGGCCATGGCCTGCTTGAGGAAGTTGCCGTACGCCACACCACGGTCCTCTTCCTTGGCCAGTTGGGTCACTCCCCCCCAGAACGGCCCACGGTCAGCCGAGCCAAAGTTGAATTCGGTGATCAGCACTGGCTTATCCAGCGCACGCAGGGCGGCGAAGTCATAACCGTCCTGCGGCTTGAGGGTGTACATGTTGAAGCTCAGCACATCGCAATACTGGGCACAGGACGCCACGGCTTCCGGCGTGCTCACCGCAAAACGACCACCCAACAGCAGTTGGTTGGGTGCATGCCACTTCAGCGAGTCGGAAATGGTCTTGAAGTAGGCATCGGCAAAGGTCTTCTGGAAATACTTGAAGTCCGCTTCGATTTCCGGGTGCTCGGGGTTGGGCACCGGCGGTTCAAAGCCCGGGTCTTCCATCAGCTCCCAGCCCTTCAATTCGATGCCCCAGGCTTTCGACAGCCCTTCTTCGTTACGGTACTTGTCGCGCAGTTGCTTGAGGAACGCGCGCTTGGCCGGGACATCGGTGGTCATGCGCAAGGTGCCGTAGGCCAAGGCGTAGCGGGACTTGGGATCATCACCTGGGCCGGCCCAGGCCAACTCGTTGTCGGCAAAGAAACCGATCAACCACGGATCATCACGGTGATCGCGGGCAGCGATGGCCACGGCGCGCTCGGTGGCCATGGCGAAACGCGGGTCGAACGGATCGGGCATGCCGCCCCACCAGTCGGTGCCGGTGCTGATGCTGGTGTAGTCGCCGACGATCGACAGCGGCAAGGTGTAGGGCACGCGATCGGCACGGGCGAGATCGTCGTCGCTCCAGTTGCCCACAGTGTTGAAACCCCAGGCTTGCAGGCGGTCGAGGGTGTGAGTGGTCCAGCGCTTCTGGTCAAACCCGTCACCACCATAAGTGCGTTGCAGGTTGGCGCCGTAGAAATCGTACCAGCGCCCGGCGCCAAAGCTGCGGCCTTCACCCGCGCCGTTGCCGGTGCGGTTGTCGCCGCTGCCGTAATACTTGTCGAACGGTTCGCCGGCCTTGGGCAGCGCCGCGAACATCCATTCACGGCCGGACACGTAGGTCTGGTTGTTGTCCGGGGCCACGGTATTGACGCCCAGCGAATAGAACGGATGCCCCTCCGGCGTCACCAGGTACCAGCGCCCATCGCGTTTCTCGGTGCGGAAAAACCCGCTGGCGTCGAACGCCGGACCTTTGCTCCAGCCACCGTACTTATCCAACGAGGATTTTTCCCGCGTGGCCAGCCAGCCCTGGAGCTGCTGTTGCTCCTTGGCAGCGGCGGCCTTGAGTTGTTCGTCGCTGCTGACTTTTTCCGGCCAGCGCGCACGGGTGGATTGACCATAGGCATCCACCAATTCGCTGTAGGCAGCCTTCAACACCGGCTCGCTGTCCTGCACGCCAAAGCGCTCCAGCAGGATGCTTTGGGCGGCGTTGGGCTTGATCATCGACAACGTCACCGAAACCACTTGGCTACGGTCGATTTCACCCGCGCTGCTGGCCAGCAAGACGCGCTGGCCGTCTAGGGTGATCGGCATCGGCGGGCCGGCCTTCATGCCCTGGCTCAACGGCGAGTTGGCCTGCAACGGGACCAACAAGGTTTGCGCCGGGCCCGCCGGCAGGTCGATGCGACTGACCAGGGTACGGCCGTCGCTGCTCTGCACCTTGACATAGAGCGTCAGCGCCCAATCCATTGCACTCTGGATGCGCAGGCTCATGGCCCCCGACTGAGACCAGTCCCAGGCGCCCGTCTGCGGGCTAAGCACCAGGCTGGGTTCAGCAGCCGGGTTGAACGTGATGCGGCGCAACACTTCGCCTTCGGGGGTCTGCTCGGCGTTGTACTGCGGCAGGCTGGCGTCCTGGGTCGCCACCTTGACCACATCAGCGGGCCGGACGAAGTTGAACAAGGTCTGTTGCCCGGCAGGCGCGGCCATCAAGGGCGCGGCGAACAGCAGGGCAAAAAGGGCGGGCAGCGTGCGAATCATACGAGCAAGGTTCTCCCAGACGGCCGATGAATGGCCTGATGAAATACAGTGAGATAGACCACGAAGTGGGCGAATCCGCCCACGGTGGCTTAAGAAATTTCGCGCCTGAACGGCGGCAAGGCATTAAGGATAGCCTTGCCATAGCGTTGGGTGACCAAACGGCGGTCGAGCAAGGTGATGGTGCCTCGGTCCTCTTCGGTACGCAGCAAGCGACCGCAAGCCTGGACCAGCTTCAAGGAAGCGTCCGGCACCGAGATCTCCATGAACGGGTTACCGCCCCGTGCTTCGATCCATTCGGCCAACGCCGCCTCGACCGGATCATCCGGCACCGAGAACGGGATCTTGGCGATCACCACGTGTTCACAGTAGGCGCCGGGCAAGTCCACCCCTTCGGCAAAGCTCGCCAGGCCGAACAGCACGCTGGAATCCCCGCCATCCACCCGCGCCTTGTGCTTGTTCAGGGTTTCCTGCTTGGACAGGTTGCCCTGGATAAACACTTGTTTGCGCCAGTCACGGTCGAGGCCGTCGAACACGTCCTGCATCTGTTTGCGCGACGAGAACAGCACCAGCGTACCGCGTGAACCTTCTACCAGTTCCGGCAGGTCACGGATGATTGCGGCGGTATGAGCCGCCGCATCCCGTGGGTCAGCCTTGAGGTCCGGCACCCGCAACACACCCGCGTCGGCGTGATGGAACGGGCTCGGCACCACCGCAGTGACGGCCTTTTTCGGCAGGCCGGCACGCATGCGGAAGCGGTCGAAGGTGCCCAGGGCGGTCAATGTGGCCGAGGTAACCAGGCAGCCGTAGGCCACGTTCCAAAGGTTGCGGCGCAGCATTTCCGCCGCCAGGATCGGACTGGCGTTGACCTCGATGTCGAACAGCGCACCGCTTTCCGACAGGGTCAGCCAACGCGCCATGGGCGGGTTGTCTTCCGGGTCTTCGACGGTGAAGGCGGTCCACAACTCCCAATTGCCCTGGGAGCGCGACAGCAGGCTGCCAAACAGCGGGTACCATTCCTCGGCCTGGTTGCTGGCGATGCCGATGTTGACCTCGCCATCCATGCCTTCCTTAAGCAGGTCGGTGAGGCGGGTGAACAAGTCGGTCAGGCGTGAAAAGCCCTTCTTCAGCTCAATGCCCATTTCGCGCATGTGCTCGGGAATCAAACCGCCGACGAAACGGTGACGCGGCCGCTCACGGCCCTCGACGTCTTCGCCGGGCTTGAAGTCGGCTACCTGCTCGCAGGCGCTGAACATGAACTGCTGCTGGGTCTTGATCTCCCGCGCCAGCTCCGGCACCTGTTCGATCAGCTTGCCCAGGTCGCCGGGCAGCGGGTGCTGGGCCAGCAACTTGGTGAGGTTCTTCGCGGTGGTTTCCAGCCAGTCGGCAGTGGAACGCAGGCGCGTGTAGTGGGCAAAGTGGCCGATGGCCTTGTCGGGAAGGTGATGGCCTTCGTCGAAAACGTAGAGGGTGTCACGCGGGTCCGGCAGCACGGCGCCGCCGCCCAGGGCCAGGTCGGCCAGGACCATGTCGTGGTTGGTGACGATCACGTCGACCTTGCCCATACCTTCGCGGGCCTTGTAGAAGGCGCACTGGCCGAAGTTCGGGCAATGACGGTTGGTGCACTGGCTGTGGTCGGTGGTCAGGCGCGCCCAGTCGGAATCCTCCAAGGCGGTGGGCCAGCTGTCGCGGTCGCCGTCCCATTTATTACCGGCCAGTTTCTCGATCATGCTGGTAAACAGCTTCTGGCTGACTTCATCCACCTCGATCTTGAAGCCTTCTTCTTCGAACAGCGACGCCGTCGCGGTTTGCGCGTGGCCTTCCTGCAACAGCACGTCGAGCTTGGACAGGCACATGTAGCGGCCACGGCCCTTGGCCAGGGCGAAGGTGAAGTTCAAGCCGCTGTTGCGCATCAGGTCGGGCAGGTCTTTGTAGACGATCTGCTCTTGCAGGGCGACGGTGGCGGTGGCGATCACCAGGCGCTTGCCGGCGGCCTTGGCGGTGGGGATCGCGGCCAGGCTGTAGGCCACGGTTTTGCCGGTACCGGTGCCGGCCTCGACGGCCACGACCGCGGGCTCACCCTCGCGGCGACCTTCGTCGTCGGTGTCGATATCCCCGAGGACCTTGGCCACTTCGGCGATCATCAGGCGTTGGCCATAGCGCGGTTTCAAGCTCTTGGCTTCGAGAAAACGCGAGTAGGCGCCCTGGATCGTGGTTTTGAGTTCAGTGCTGATCATGGATAGTCGGGCGCAAAAAACGCTGGATAAATTTTCAGTGGTTCGGATCGGCGGCTATCATACCCCGCTAATGAATCCCGCGCAGAACGGAGTACCACAATGACCGCGTTTAGCCTCGCTTACACCCTGCATGTATTGGCCGCCCTGGTATGGGTGGGCGGTATTTTTTTCGCCTGGATGATCCTGCGCCCCGCCGCTGTGGCGGCACTTGAGGGCCCTGCCCGGCTCAGGTTGTGGGCGAATGTGTTTCAACGTTTTTTCGTGTGGGTATGGATCGCGGTGGCAATTTTGCCGATCAGCGGCATCGGCCTGCTGCAATTGCGCTTCAACGGGTTTGAGACGGCGCCGCGTTATGTGCAGGTGATGATGGGGTTGTATCTGGTGATGACGGCGTTGTTTATCCGTATCCAGGCGTTGAAATTCCCGGAATTGCGCACGGCCGTGGCGGCTGAGGACTGGCCGGCGGGGGCTGCGGTGCTGGGGCAGATCCGCCGGTTGGTGGGGATCAATTTGATCGTGGGGTTGGTGGTGGTGGCGATTGCTTCGGCTCGACCGATGTTCTAAGGGTGTTCTTTAGGACCTCTTCGCGGGCAAGCCCGCTCCCACAGTTGACCGAGTTCCAACATGAGAATGCGGTCGAATGTGGGAGCGGCGGTGCGACGATTCGACTTGCCCGCGAAGACGTCAGCCCAAACGACTCACAGCCGCTGAATAGTCACAGTGCCCGCAGGCCCAGCCGGCCCCGGCTGCCCTTCCAACCCTGGGCGGCCCTTCTCGCCACCATCGGCGCGGTACACCAGGCAGCCTTTGGACTGGCCACCCTTGCCAGGCTTGCCCGCCGTGCCGGCCAAACCACCGGGACCACCGTCCACCCAGACCTTGATCTGCTGCGCCGGGAAGTCCTGCGGCAACTCGACCCGCACCTGCGCGCCGGACGCGCCAGGCAAGCCATCACCGCCGTTATCACCATTGGCGCCGCGACCGGCCGAACCCCAGGTGCAGCCTGGATCCACGCCATTGGCTCCGTCCAACCCGGAATAACCCTGTGCACCAGCGCCGCCACGGGCGTCTACCGAGAGTTCTTCAGCGGTCAATGAGTTAATGCGCAAAGTCAGGTCACGCCCGGCCTTGGCCGGTTTTTCGTGGGTGCCGGGCGCGCCGCGCGAGGTGATCTGGCTGCCGTGGTCCAACTGCGCGTGGCGCACCTGCAATTGCAGCGCGGTGTTGCCGGGCACAATGGCGATGCGGGCGTCGCGGCCCAGGTGCAGCTCATCCACCGTGACCTGGCTGATGGTGGCGGGGATCAGCAAGGTGCCGTAGTCCGCCACCTCCAACCGCTCCAGTTGCAACACGCTGGTGCTGCTGGGCAGGCGCATCAACGAGTTGGTTTCCACACTGACGCTTTGAGCCAGGGCAACGGGGCTGACCAACAGGGCCAGCAGTAAAACCTTACGCATCGTGGAGCTCCCCTGAAAATTTTCAAAAAATATTTCTAGTTTTTCTTTGGACTCACAGTAACGACTTCCACAGGCGCTTTGCCAGTGAAGGATCAAAAAAGTTGATAAAGGGGGAGGATTGGCAGCAATGCCCCTGTGGATCGCACAGGGGCAAGGGCCGTCAGCGGTTGATCTGGATTTCCGTGCGGCGGTTCAAGGCGCGACCATCAGCGGTTTTGTTGTCGGCTACCGGGTGGCTTTCACCTGCGCCGGTTACCGAGACAAAATTGCTGCGCGGCACGCCGGCACCGATCAGATAGTCCGTGACCGAATGGGCGCGTTTTTCCGAGAGTTTCTGGTTGTAGGCGTCTTTGCCGACGCTGTCAGTGTGGCCACTGACCCGCAACTGGGCGCTCGGCGCTTCCTGTTTCAAGCGCGTGGCGATGGTATCGAGCTTGGTTTTGTCCGCCGCCGTCAGCTTGGCCGAGTCGAACTGGAAGTGCACATCGCGGATCACGATGGTTTCTTCCTTGACCACGACGACTTCCTCAACCACGGCCGCTGGCGGTGTCGGTGGGCAACCATTGGCATCCACCGGCACACCTTTTGGCGTGCCTGGACACTTATCGCGGCTGTCCGGCACACCATCGCCGTCTTCGTCGCCATCGCCGTGCACCCAGCAATAGGCGCCGGCCATGCCGCCGATCAGCAGTGCACCCGCGCCTGCATAGGCCGAGCTTTCAGTGGCACCGATCGCCGCACCGGTCACACCGCCAAGGGCGGCGCAGGTGGGCCAGTCGGTTTTTTGCAAACCTGCGCAACCTGTCAATACTCCGGTTAGCAGAACCAAGGGTAGAGCTGTCCGCATGATGCTCATCTGATTTCTCCTGAGGGGATCGGCGGGGGCCGATGGGTGGAGTAAAGACGGCTCTTTTCATCTGCGCCACTACGCCGCGCCCCTGTATTCATTGAGGATCGCCGCATTCGTAGGACTTTTCACAGCCGCCCGCTCTAGGCCCGCACGCTCAGCCGCGCTAGTCTCTACGGTCCTGATGTGAGGATCTCTGATGACCGCCGGTATTTCTGCCCGTACCCCCCAGCAAGCCTTGGCCGCCTTGCTCGATCTGCACCAGCCCAAACGCCTGCTGCTGTTGGGCGCCAGCCAGTTCCCGGCGCTGGAGGCTTTTCAAAAAGCCCACCCGGATACCCAGGTGTCCGTCGCGGCACCGGGCGCGTTGCCTACAGAGCTTGCCGCACAGCGGTTTGACCTGGCGCTGGTGGTGGACTGCCTGGAGCACCTGTCAAAACCGCAAGGCCTGACCCTGCTCGGCGGCATCCGTAACCTGAATGCCAGCCGCATTGCGGTGCTGGTGGACCTGGGCGCCTGCGACTGGAAGGACACCGACTTCTTCTCCCTGGCCCTGCAGGCCGGCGAGCGATTCCAGCGGGATGAACAGGTTCTGACGCTGTTTACCTACGATCTGCTTGACTATAAACAAGTGCCGGACTGGCTCAACGCCCGCTTCTGGGCCAACCCGGAAAACTTCGGAAAGTATTGGTGGTAACCCGATGAGTACATCCATTTGCCCCTGCGGCAGTGGCAACCTGCTGGATGCCTGCTGCGGTCATTATCACGCCGGGCATCCGGCACCTTGCGCCACCGCTTTGATGCGCTCGCGCTACAGCGCCTATGTGCTCGGCCTGGTGGACTACCTGGTCGCTACCACCCTGCCCGCGCAACAGGCTGGTCTGGACCGAAATGCCATGGGTGCCTGGAGCGCCCAAAGCACCTGGCTCGGCCTGGAGGTAGAAAGCTCCGAGGTGTTCGGCGGCCAGCCGGAACACGCCTTCGTGACCTTCACCGCACGCTGGCACGACAGCAACGGCGAACATAGCCACCGCGAGCAGTCTTCTTTCGTACAGAATGACGGGCGCTGGTACTTCATCGACCCGACCGTGGAGGTGAAGGCCGGACGCAACGATGCCTGCCTGTGCGGCAGCGGGCAGAAATTCAAGAAGTGCTGTTCCAGCTACCTCTAACAACTCTAAGGATTAACGCCATGCTTCGGATGTACAGCTTGATGCTGGCGTTAGCCCTCGGTTTGAGCGGCTGCGCGTCGTGGTTTGAAGACGACTCCCCACCGCCCCACGTGTCGCTGGTGAAAGTCGAAGTGGTGCGCGCCAAGCTGCTGGAGCAGAAATTCAAGCTGTACTTTCGCGTGGATAACCGCGACGACGCCGACCTGACTGTGCGCGGTTTGATCTACAAGGTCACCCTGGGCGACTTCGTGCTGACCGAGGGCGAGTCCAATGAGTGGCTCACCGTGCCGCCGCGCAGTCATAAATTTTTCCGGGTGTCGGTGCGCACCAACCTCTGGCCGCAGATCCGTGATGTGGTGCAGATGCTGAAAAATCCCGACCAGCCCGTGCCGTATCGCTTGGATGGCGAGCTGAAAACCGGATTATTCATCGGTTATGACGTGCAGGTGAACCACAATGGCGAGATAATCCCCGGCGATTTTATTCCGGAGCGACATCGATGACTCAGCAACCCCATGTCCATGGTCCTGACTGCAACCACGATCACGATCACCATGATCACGACCACGGCCATGTCCACGGCCCGAACTGCGGCCACGCTCACCAGGAGCCGGTGCGCAATGCCTTGAAGGACGTGGGTCGCAATGATCCTTGCCCGTGCGGCAGCGAGAAGAAATTCAAGAAGTGCCACGGGGCTTGATGCCCTGACCTGTGGCGGGCTTGTTGTGGTGAGCGGGCTTGTCCCGCTCACTACATAACACCACCCCTGCGCGAACCTCAGGATCTGCGTTGGAACTGCAACTCCACTTCCAGCCCCCCACCTTCCCGATTACGCAAACTCAACCGCCCGTCATGCGCCTTGGCGATGGTGTGAGCGATGCTCAACCCCAAGCCATACCCGCCGGTCTCGGCGTTGCGTGAACCCTCCACGCGGTAAAACGGCTCCATCACTTGGTCGAGTTGCTCCTGGGGAATCCCCGGGCCACGGTCGCTGATGACAATCTTCAAGCTGTCCGCCTGATCCTCGATTCGCACCACCACGTCGGTGCCATAACGCAGCGCATTTTCCAGCAGGTTCTGCACACAGCGCTTGAGGCTGCGGGCATACCCCGGCAATGGCTGTTTCGCACGACCCTCGATCCGTACGTGTTCACCCACATCCTCCGCATCCGCCTGCAAGCTTTGCAACAAGGCGTTGATGTCGATGTTTTGCCGTGCCTCGTTGATTTCGCCACTGCTGACAAAATCCAAGGTGCTGGAGACCATGTGCTCCATTTCCTCCAGGTCACTGCGAAAACGCTCCTTCGTGCGGTTGTCCTCGAGCATCTCGGTGCGCAGGCGCAGGCGTGTGATCGGTGAACGCAGGTCGTGGGAAATAGCCGCAAGAAACCGCGTGCGCTCGGCGATGTTGGCGATCAGCCGCTGTTGCATGGCATTGAAGGCCTGGGCGGCACGGCGCACTTCGGTAGGGCCATCCACCGACAACGGCGGACGCTGGATATCCCGGCCCAGGGCCTCGGCCGCCTTGGCCAACGCGTTGAGCGGGCGGATCGCCAGGCGCACCGCCACCAGAGCGATCAGCACCAATACCAGTACCCGCAGCAAATAAATGCGCATGACGTAATCGAACAACAGGTCCAGCGGTGAGGTGCTGGTCCAGCCCTGTTCTTCGCTGGCATCCACCTGCAACCAGCGGCCGTCGGGCAGGCGCAGGTCGATCAGAAACTGCCCCACCACCGGTTTGGAACCCAGCAGGGTCGACAGCCCGGCGGTTTGCCCTTCGCCATCCACCAGCGACAGGCGCAACAAGATCAGCGTCTGGGCGTAACCGGTTTTTTCCGACAATACCTTCTTGATCAACCGTTCGGTGGGCCGGTCGCTGTCGTGAAGCGTGCTGGGTGTATTACTGGCCTGGTCGCTGAGGATCAGGTGGAAGGTCGGCGTGTCGAGCATCTTGATCAGCAGGTCCGCCTGTTGTGGGTCGCTGTGCACCAGCCGCACCACGTCCGCCAGGCGCGTGGCGATCAAGCGCGCAGGGATTTCCAGCACCTGCCCATGGCGCCGGTCGTACCAGATGCTGCTGGTCAGCGCCTGCGCCGCGAGCATGCCGCTGACCAAAATCAGCACCAACCGCCCGAACAGCGAACGCGGCAGCAGTCTCACGATTCCAGCACCACGTCGTCGGCGGTGAGCATGTAGCCTTCGTTGCGCACGGTCTTGATCAGCCCCGCCGGCAGTTGCGAGCGCAGGCGGCTGACACACACATCGATGGAACGGTCGAACGGCGTGCTGTCCTTGTCAAACACGTGATTGAGCAGGAAGTCGCGGCTCAACGGGCGATTGGGGTGCTGCAACAGCAGGCGCAACACGCGGTAATCGGAGTTGCCCAGGCTGACCACCACACCCTCCGGCGACAGTAACTGCCGCGCCCGCGTGTCGAGCTGCCAGCCGGCGAAACGGATGCTCGGCGCTTCATCCAGGCGCGCGCGGTCGGGAAAGCTCTGCACCCGACGCAACACCACCTTGATCCGCACCAGCAGTTCGCGCGGGTCGAACGGTTTGGGCAGGTAGTCGTCGGCGCCGATTTCCAGGCCGACGATGCGATCGATCAACGAGCCTTTTGCCGTGAGCATCACCACCGGCGTGTTTGAGTTCACCCGCAGTTCGCGGCACAGGCTCAGGCCGTCTTCACCGGGCAGCATCAGGTCGAGGACGATCAGGTCGATGACATTCAGCGCTAGGCGGCGGCGCATTTCCTTGCCGTCGGCCGCAGTGGAGACCTGGAAGCCAGCGTCGCTCAAGTAGTCGCAGAGCAACTGGCGGATTTGCGGATCGTCATCAACGATCAGCAGGTGGTCTTGCTTGGCCATGGGCAGTCAATCCGAAAAACAATGAAACGCAGCAAATAGCCGAAAGTTCAGCCAGCCGTGCAGGCAAATGTAATGGAATGTTGTAGGAAACCATAATCACGCATCAGCGATACAAACCCGGGGTATGGCAGGCGGAATCGCTCTTTAGACTACCGAACCTAAATGAGAGTAATTGTAATTTAGCCATTAAGGTCGTTCGCGATGCCATTGCCCACCCTTCGTCGCCACACACTCCACACAATCCTCTCGCGCACGCTCGGCGTGCTGTTTGCCGCGCTGGTCCTTGGCCACGCTGAAACTGCTGCCGCCCATGAAGTCACCGACGTGCTGGGCCGCAAGGTCGAAGTGGCTGACACCGTAAAGCGCGTTGTCCTAGGTGAAGGCCGACTGATTTCGGCGTTTGCGTTGCTGGACAAGGACGCGCCCTTCCAGCGCATCGTCGGCTGGCAGAACGATTTGCGCCTGCTCGACCAACACACCTACAACGCCTACGTGGCGAAATTTCCCACAGTGAAAGACATCCCGCTGATCGGGCAAGCGTCGGAACAAAGCGTCAGCGCCGAGGAAATCCTCTCGCTGAAACCTGACCTGGCAGTGTTCAGCATTTCCGGTCACGGCCCGACCGAACACAGTCCGGTCGCCGATGTGCTGGCCAAGGCGGGCATTCCGGTGGTGTTCGTCGACTTCCGCATCAACCCGGTGCAGGGCACTCACACCAGCATGACCGCGCTGGGCCAGGCATTGGGGCGTGAAGCCCAGGCCAAGGCGTTCCTGGATTTCTATGACCAGCACATCAAGGTGATCACCGATGCGGTCGCCACCTTGCCGGCGGGGCCGCGCCCGAGTGTGTTCCTCGAACTGCTGGCCGGCGTTTGGCAAGCGCCGGGGCATACCACCGGCAAGAGTGGCATGGGCGAACTGATCGCACTGGTCGGCGGGCGCAATATCGCCGCTGGCGTGGTGCCGGGTGCGCTGGGCGATATCAGCGTCGAGTACGCGCTCAAGGCCGACCCGGATGTGTATATAGCCACCGGCAACCGCAAGCCCGGCTTGATCCTGGGCGCGGGTGTTGGCGCAGATGAAGCCCACGAGGCGCTGGACCGGGTATTGGCGCGTCCCGAATTCGCCAATCTTCGTGCAATCCGCGAGGGCAATGCCCACGGCCTGTGGCATGACTTCTATAACTCACCGTACAACCTGCTGGCGATTGAATCGTTGGCCAAATGGGTGCATCCAGAACTGTTCGCCAAGCTGGATCCGCAGGCGACCATGAACCAGATCAACGCGCAATTCCTGGGGATGCCGTTGCAGGGTGCCTATTGGATCGACACCTCTAAATGACCACCCAAGCCCTCGACCTTGCCAGCGCCACCCACGGCTACCGTCGCCTGTTGGCGCGGCGCGCCTGGCTGCTGGGCCTGCTCGGTACGGCGCTGGTGTGCGCCATCCTCGTGGACCTTGCCAGCGGTCCCTCGGGTATGGGCCTGCTGGCCTTGCTCGACGGTATCCTGCACCCGTCGCATCTGAGCGCCACCGACCAAGTAATCATCTGGAACGTGCGCCTACCCTATGCACTCATGGCAGTGCTGGTGGGCTGCGCGCTGTCATTGGCCGGGGCCGAGATGCAGGCGATCCTGAACAACCCGCTGGCCAGCCCGTTCACCCTGGGCGTGTCGTCGGCCGCAGCGCTGGGCGCGTCCCTGGTGATTGTGTTTCCGGTGACGACGCTGTGGGTGTCGGCCAATACGGCGATTTCCCTCTCAGCCTTCATCTTCGCCGCGGCTTCGGTGTTCTTGCTGCAAGCCATGTCGCGTTTGCGCGGCGCCGGGGTGGAAAGCCTGGTGCTGTTCGGCATCGCCCTGGTGTTCAGTTGCAACGCGGTAGTGGCGCTGCTGCAACTGGTGGCCACCGAAGACGTGTTGCAACAGCTGGTGTTCTGGACGTTGGGCAGTGTGACCCGCGCCAACTGGGACAAGCTCGGCATCCTGGCGCTGGTGGTCGCGGTAGTGCTGCCGTTTTCCTTTGCCGCCGCACCGCGCCTGACCCTGTTGCGCATGGGTGAGGACCGTGCGCAAAGCTTTGGCGTGGACGTGAAGCGCCTGCGGTTTTTCTCACTGCTGCGCATCAGCCTGCTGTCGGCCACCGCCGTGGCCTTTGTGGGCACAATCGGGTTTATCGGCCTGGTCGGTCCGCATATCGCGCGGATCCTGGTGGGCGAAGATCAACGTTTCCTGTTGCCGGCCAGCGCCTTGACTGGCGCGTTGCTGCTGTCGCTGTCGTCGATTGCCAGCAAGTTGATCATGCCCGGCGTGATTGTGCCGGTGGGCATCGTCACCGCGTTGGTGGGCGTGCCGATTTTCGTGGTGCTGGTGTTCAAGCGGGGGAGGCAGTTATGAGCGAAGGTTTGAGCATACACAACGCCCAGGTGAGTTACGGGCGCCGGCAGATCGTGCACGACCTTAGCCTGCCCACCCTGCCCCACGGCAGCCTGACCGCTCTGATCGGCCCCAACGGCGCGGGCAAGTCCACCCTGCTGCGTGCCGTGGCCGGGCTGGAAAAGATGCAAGGCGTTGTACGATTGGGTGACCTTGACCTGTCGGCCATGTCTGTCGCCGAGCGCGCGCGGCGCGTGACCTACATGCCGCAGAACCTGCCGCCAGGCTTGAGCCTCAGCGTGATGGAAAGTGTGATCGCCGCCCTGCGCGTGGCGAATGTCGAGGGCATCCCGCTGTCCAGCGACGCCTGCCTGCGTGAAGCCTTCGACGCCTTGCAACGCATTGGCATCGCACATTTGGCTGATCAACTGTTGAGCACGCTCTCCGGTGGCCAACGCCAATTGGTCAGCCTCGCCCAACTCATCGCGCGTCGCCCGCAGGTGATGCTGCTGGACGAACCCACCAGCGCCCTCGACCTCAATTACCAACTGAAAGTCATGGATTGCGTGCGTGATTTGGTGCGCGAACACAACCTGATTGCCGTAGTGGTGCTGCACGACATCAACCTCGCCGCACGCTTCGCCGACCATATTGCCGTGCTGCGCCAGGGACGCTTGTATGCCAGCGGTGCAGCGGACGACGTGCTTAACCCACTGCTGTTTGCCGAGGTGTATCGCGTGCGGGCACGCATCGAGCGCTGTTCGCAGCGCACCGTGCAGGTGTTGGTGGACGGCGCCTTTTAATTTGCTTCTAAGGGTATGCGCAAATGTTTCATTGAATTTTCGCACACCCAACATTACCTATACCTACAGGCATTCGCTCAAGCATCACCACTTTTGGAGAGCTTCATGATCGACCTGTATTACTGGACTACCCCCAACGGTCACAAAGTATCGCTGTTCCTGGAAGAAGCCGGCCTGCCCTATAAGGTGCACCCGATCAATATCGGCCAGGGCGAACAGTTCAAGCCTGACTTCCTGAAGATCGCTCCCAACAACCGCATTCCAGCCATCGTCGATCAGGATCCGACCGACGGTGGCGCGCCGATTTCGCTGTTCGAATCCGGCGCCATCCTGTTGTACCTCGCGGAAAAAACCGGCCAGTTCCTTCCAAAAGACCTGCGCGGTCGCCAGGAAGCGCTGCAATGGCTGTTCTGGCAAATGGGCGGCCTGGGGCCAATGGCGGGTCAGAATCATCACTTCAGCCAGTTCGCACCGGAGAAAATCCCCTACGCGATCAAGCGTTATGTGGACGAAACCGCCCGCCTTTACGGCGTGCTCGACCGTCGTCTGGCAGATCGTGCATTCGTGGCGGGTGAGGCCTACAGCATTGCCGACATGGCGATCTACCCGTGGATCGTTTCCCACAAGTGGCAGAGCCAACGCCTGGAAGATTTCCCACATCTGCATCGCTGGTTCAACAGCATCAAGGAGCGGCCGGCAACAGTGCGCGCGTATGAGCTGGTACAGAAAGTGAACCCGCCCAAATCCTGAGTTTAAGTCGTACGCGGTCAAACTGTGGGAGCGGGCTTGCTCGCGAAGTCGGTGTGTCGGTCGACGTATTCAGTGACTGAAACTCCGCGTTCGCGAGCAAGCCCGCTCCCACATTGTTTTGCATAAGACTCAAGATCTAACGGTTAACCCAAACTCCTGCTTGCGTCGTTTCGCCGCGCTCACTAACGTAGCGCCTTTACTGACGCTACCCCCGCAGGAGCTTTGCCATGGCCTCGCCAGCCCTCTCACATTTTCTTCCCCGGTTCGGCGTTGCCGCGGCAGTGGCCAGTGCGTTAAGCCTGGCCGGTTGCCAGCTCCAGAGCACCCAGGACACCCTGCCCCCGGTCGCCGGCGTGCAGCCGATCAAAGGCCTGGCACAGAATGTGTCCGTGCGCCGCAATGCCCAAGGCATGCCGCTGATCGAAAGCAACACCTTCCATGACGCGCTGTTCAGCCTCGGTTATGTGCACGCCAGTGACCGCATCACGCAGATGGTCACCCTGCGCCTGCTGGCCCAGGGCCGCCTGGCGGAAATGTCCGGGCCCGAGGTGCTGGATGTCGACCGGTTCATGCGCGCGGTCAACCTGAAAAAAAGCGCCGGCGAGTTGTATAACGCGTCGAGCCCGCGCCTCAAACGCTTCTTCGAAGTGTATGCGCGTGGCGTCAATGCCTACCTGTTCCGCTACCGCGACAAGCTGCCGCCGGACCTGGCCCAGACCGGCTACAAGCCCGAATACTGGAAGCCGGAAGATTCGGCACTGTTGTTCTGCCTGCTGAATTTCAGCGAATCGGCCAACCTGCAGGAAGAAATTGCCTCCCTGGTGCTGGCGCAGAAAGTCGGCGTCGACAAACTCGCCTGGCTCACGCCCAGCGCACCGGATGAAGCGATCCCGCTGGCCGAGGCCGAGAAACTCAAGGGCGTGAACCTGGGCCAGATCACCGGTCTCGCCGGCCTGGATACGGTCAGCCAACAACTGAGCAGTCTCAATTCACTGGCAGTCACTACCTCGAGCAACTGGGCCATCGGCCCGCAACGCAGCCGCAGCGGTAAGAGCCTGTTGGCAGGCGACCTCGCCGCCCAGCCGCAAGCGCCGTCGCCGTGGAGCTATGTGCAGATACGTGCGCCGAAATACCAGGCCGTGGGCGCCTCGATTGCTGGCTTGCCGACGCTGTTGTCCGGTTTTAACGGCAAGGTCGCGTGGAGCATGAGCACGGTCAAGGGCGACACCCAGGACCTGTTCCTGGAAAAGCTCAAACGCCAGGGCAGCGCGTTGTACTACGAGAACAACGGCAAATGGCTACCCGCCGGTGTGCGAAACGAAACCTTCTTCGTCAAAGGCCAACGCTCGATTCGCGAAGTGGTGTACGAAACCCGTCACGGCGCCCTGCTCAACAGCAGCCAGGCGCTGACCACCGGCCTGGGTTTGGCGCTGCAAACCGCCGACTTCAAGGACGACAAGAGCCTGGACGCGTTCTTCGACCTGTCCCGCGCCCAAAACGCGGGCAAGGCCTCGGACGCCACCCGCGAGATACGCGCCATTGCGCTGAACATGATCTTCGCCGACGCCAGCAATATTGGCTGGCAAGTCACCGGGCGCTTCCCCAACCGCCGTGAAGGTGAGGGCCTGCTGCCGTCGCCGGGCTGGGACACGCGTTTTGACTGGGACGGTTACGCCGAGGCGATGCTGCACCCGTATGACCAGGACCCGGCTCAAGGCTGGATCGGCACCGCCAACCAGCGCACCGCGCCGCGCGGTTATGGCATGCAACTGTCCAACTCCTGGGATGCCCCGGAGCGCAGCGAGCGCCTGGCGCAACTGGCCAATGCCGGCAAGCATGACAGCCGCAGCATGATTGCCATGCAGTACGACCAGACCACCACCTTCGCTGCCAAGCTCAAGACCCTGTTCCAGGCACCGGGCATGGCCCAGCCGCTGAAACAGGCGATTGACGCGCTGCCGGCGGCCGAACAGCTCAAGGCACGTGAAGCACTGGGCCGCCTGATGGCCTTTGATGGCCGCTTGGTATCCACCTCCGCCGACGCGGCGATCTATGAACTGTTCCTGCAGGAAAGCACCAAACAGATCTTCCTCGACGAACTCGGCCCGGAAAACAGTGCCAGCTGGAAGGCGTTTGTCAGCAATGCCAACCTGTCCTACGCCGCCCAGGCCGACCACTTGCTGGGTCGCGAAGACAGCCCATTCTGGGATGACGTGCGCACCCCGCAGAAAGAAGACAAACCGGCGATCCTCGCCCGCAGCCTGGCCGCCGCGATCAGCGCGGGTGAGAGTCAATTGGGTGCCGATCACAAGGCCTGGCAGTGGGGCAAGTTGCATACCACCACCTGGAAAAACACCAACGGCCAGGTGATTCGCGGTCCGCTGGCGTCCGGTGGCGACCACAACACCCTGAACCCAGCGCCGTACAGCTGGGGCCAGGACTTCACCACCACCCAGGTCCCGGCGCTGCGCATGATCGTCGACTTTGGCCAGGTGGAGCCGATGATGGGCCAGGGCGGCATCGGCCAGTCCGGCAACCCGGCCAGCCCGAACTATGCCAATGGCATCGACCCCTCGCTCAAGGCGCAATACCTGAGCTTCCCGATGCAGCCGCAGAACTTCGAGAAGGTGTATGGGAAGGCTCGGTTGACCCTGACACCGGGCAAATAATCCGGCAAGTGTGGGGCGGGCTTTTACTGTGGTGAGCGGGCTTGCCCCAACAAGCCCGCTCACTACAATAGTTAATCGAACTTCTCATCGCCCGCCCGCCTCCTACCTGATAAGCCCATCGCCCCCGGCACGCCCATGGACCTTGTCATCGCCCGCCCCGAAGGCCTCTACTGCCCCGCCGGAGATTTCTACATCGACCCCTGGCGCCCGGTGGAGCGCTCGGTCATCACCCACGCCCATGGCGACCACGCCCGCACCGGCAACCAGCACTACCTGGCGGCAGCCCCCGGCGAAGGCATCCTGCGTTCACGGCTGGGCCAGGACATCAACCTGCAGACCCTGGCCTACGGCGAGCCACTGGTTCACCACGGCGTCACCTTGAGTTTTCACCCCGCAGGGCATGTCTTGGGTTCGGCCCAGGTGCGCCTGGAATACCGGGGCGAAGTCTGGGTCGCGTCCGGTGACTACAAAGTCGAGCCCGACGGCACCTGCGCGCCCTTCGAACCGGTGCGCTGCCACACCTTTATCACCGAGTCGACCTTCGGCCTGCCGATCTACCGCTGGCAGCCCCAGGCGCAGATCTTCGCCGGGATCAACGATTGGTGGCAGGCGAATATCGCCGTCGGCAAAGCCAGCGTGTTGTTCTGTTATTCCTTCGGCAAGGCCCAGCGCATCCTGCACGGCATCGACGCCAGCATCGGCCCGATCCTCAGCCATGGCGCGGTCGAGCCGTTGAACCGGGTGTACCGCGAGGCCGGTATCTATATTCCTGAAACCCTCTACGCCGGTGACTTCAAGAAAACCGACCCGCTGCTGCGCCAGGCCTTGATTATCGCCCCACCCTCGGCCGGCGGCAGCAGTTGGATCAAGCGCTTCGGCGACTACAGCGACGCCTTCGCCAGCGGCTGGATGCGCCTACGCGGCACCCGACGCAGGCGCGGCGTGGACCGAGGTTTTGTGCTATCGGACCACGCCGATTGGCCCGGCCTGTTGTGGGCCATTGAGCAAACCGGCGCCGAGCGGGTGATGGTTACCCACGGGTCTGTCGGCGTATTGGTACGCCATCTGCGGGAAAAAGGCCTGGATGCCCAGGGCTTCACCACTGAATACGGTGACGACGAAGAAGAGGCCAGCGCATGAAGGCCTTTGCCGAGCTGTACGCCAACCTTGACGCTACCACCTCCAGCAACGCCAAGCTGGCCGCGCTGCAGGCCTACTTCCGCGATGCTGCGCCGGAAGATGCGGCCTGGGCCGTGTATTTCCTTTCCGGCGGACGCCCTCGGCAACTGGTACCGACGCGCCTGCTGCGGGACATGGCCACTGAAGCATCAGGTATCGAGCCGTGGTTGTTTGAAGAAAGCTACCAATCAGTGGGCGATCTGGCAGAAACCATTTCCCTGCTGCTGCCGGAATCTACCTACACCTCGGAGGACGGCCTGGCGGTGTGGCTGGAGGAAAAACTCCTGCCCCTGCGTGGCTTGCCGCCATTGGAATTGGCCGAACGTCTACCTGCGTTATGGGCGCAACTGGATCAACCCAGCCTGATGGTCTGCATCAAGTTGATCACCGGCAGCTTCCGCGTGGGCGTGTCCAAGCTACTGGTCACCCGCGCCCTCGCCGCAATGGCCGATCTGGACAGCAAGCGTGTGGCGCAACGCCTAGTGGGCTACACCGATCTGTCTAACCGTCCTACGCCGGAGGGTTATCTCAAGCTCATCGCCGCCGAATCGCCCGACGAACATGCGCAACGCGGCGGGCAGCCTTATCCGTTTTTTCTCGCCCATGGTTTGGCGCAACCAGTGGAGCAATTCAACGATTTGCTTGGCTCTCCCGCCGACTGGCAAGTGGAATGGAAGTGGGATGGCATCCGCGCGCAGCTGGTGAAACGTGACGGCCGCCTGTGGATCTGGTCCCGTGGCGAAGAATTGGTGACTGAGCGCTTCCCCGAACTGCATAGCTTGGTAAGCGGCTTGCCCGACGGCACGGTGATCGATGGCGAAATCGTGGTGTGGAAAGACGCGGTGCAACCGTTCGCGCTGCTCCAACAACGGATTGGGCGCAAGACCCTGAGCAAAAAAGTGCTGGAGGACGCTCCGGTTGCGGTGCTGGCCTACGACCTGCTGGAACATCAGGGCGACGATTGGCGCAACCACACCCAGGCTGAGCGTCGCACGCAACTTAAGCAGGTAATTGCCCAGTGCAACCAGCCGGTATTACTGGCGTCTCCCCTGTTGACCGGTGCAACCTGGGAAGACCTGGCCGAACAACGCGAAGCCTCGCGCAGCCTCGGTGTGGAAGGCATGATGCTTAAAGCACGCGACGGCCTGTACGGCGTCGGCCGCACCAAGGACATGGGCGTGTGGTGGAAGTGGAAGGTCGACCCGTTCAGCGTCGACGCGGTGTTGATTTACGCCCAACGCGGTCATGGCAGGCGCGCGAGCCTGTACAGCGACTACACCTTCGCCGTATGGGACGGCCCGGCCGGCAGCGAACGCACGCTGGTGCCCTTTGCCAAGGCCTACTCCGGCCTGACCGACGAAGAAATGCGCAAGGTCGATGCGATTGTGCGCAAGACCACGGTGGAAAAGTTCGGCCCGGTGAGCAGTGTCACGCCGAGCATGGTGTTCGAACTGGGGTTTGAGGGGATTGCTCTGTCCAAGCGGCACAAGAGCGGGATTGCGGTGCGATTTCCGCGGATGTTGCGGTGGCGGCAGGATAAAACCGTGGAAGACGCTGACAACCTTGCCACCCTGCAGGACCTGCTGACCTGATTCCTTGGTTAAAAATGGCACAAATCCTTGTGGGAGCTGGCTTGCCTGCGATGGCGGCGTGTCAGTGAAAAATGAATTCGCTGATCCACCGCCATCGCAGGCAAGCCAGCTCCCACATTATTGATCTGCGCCAGAACCAAATTGGTGCACTGTTTTTTGCGCGCCCATTTTCGGGCATCTCCTACACTCAGCTCTCCCTTGTCCCACCTTTTAAAACGCTCATTCGGAACTATGGTGCAGAAATTGCTACTTGTGATCCGTCTGACACCGTTCAGTAACAGTCCTAAACGCGCCACAAGCGCTTATCTTGGTTTCCAGGGATTACATAATGAAAAAAGCATTGCTGACCCTTTCTGCACTGGCTCTGTGCATGGCCGCAGGTACCGCGCTGGCCAAGGAATACAAGGAACTGCGTTTTGGTGTCGATCCGTCCTACGCGCCGTTCGAATCCAAGGCCGCCGACGGCAGCCTGGTGGGCTTCGATATCGACCTGGGCAATGCGATCTGCGCCGAGCTGAAAGTGAAGTGCAAGTGGGTTGAAAGTGACTTCGACGGCATGATTCCGGGCCTCAAAGCCAACAAGTTCGACGGCGTGATTTCGTCCATGACCGTGACCCCGGTGCGTGAAAAGGCCATCGACTTCTCCAGTGAACTGTTCTCCGGCCCTACCTCGCTGGTATTCAAGAAAGGCGCAGGCTACTCGACACCTGAGTCCCTCAAGGGCAAGTCCGTGGGCTACGAGCAAGGCACCATCCAGGAAGCCTATGCCAAGGCCGTATTGGATAAAGCCGGTGTGACCACCAAGGCCTACGCCAACCAGGACCAGGTGTACGCCGACCTGACCTCCGGCCGTCTCGACGCGTCCGTGCAGGACATGTTGCAGGCTGAATTGGGCTTCCTGAAGTCGCCGGCCGGTGCCGGTTATGAAGTCAGCGCGGCCATCGACGACCCGTTGCTGCCGTCGAAAACCGCCGTCGGTATCAAAAAAGGTAACACTGAACTGAAGGCGCTTTTGGATAAAGGTATCAAAGCGTTACACGATGATGGCACCTACGCCACCATCCAGAAGAAACACTTTGGCGATCTGAACCTGTACAGCGGCAAATAATGCCTGGAGCGCCCTTCCCCGGAGGGGCGCTTTTTTATCGCCATAGGTCCTGATTTATGTTCGAAGAATTATTGCAAACCCTCGGGTTGAGCGCGCTCAGCTTGAAGGGTTTCGGCCCGCTGTTGCTGCAAGGCACCTGGATGACCATCAAGTTGTCGGTGCTGTCCCTGGCCGTCAGCGTGTTGCTGGGCCTGCTCGGCGCCAGCGCCAAACTCTCCAGCCTGCCCTTCCTGCGCATTCCCGCCCAGCTCTACACCACGTTGATTCGCGGTGTACCCGACCTGGTGCTGATGCTGCTGATTTTCTACAGCCTGCAAACCTGGCTGACCGGCTTGACCGACTTCATGGAGTGGGAATACATCGAGATCGACCCCTTCAGCGCCGGGGTGATCACCCTCGGTTTTATCTACGGTGCGTACTTCACCGAGACCTTTCGCGGCGCGATCCTCGCGGTGCCCCGTGGCCAACTGGAAGCCGCCACGGCCTATGGCCTCAAGCGCGGCCAGCGGTTTCGCTACGTGACCTTCCCGCAGATGATGCGCTTTGCCCTGCCGGGAATCGGCAATAACTGGATGGTGATGCTCAAGGCTACGGCCCTGGTGTCGATCATCGGCCTGGCCGACCTGGTCAAGGCTGCCCAGGATGCCGGCAAGAGCACCTATCAGTTGTTTTACTTTTTGGTCCTCGCGGCGTTGATCTACCTGTTGATCACCAGCGCGTCCAACTTCGTCCTGCGCCGCCTTGAACGTCGCTACTCCGCGGGTGCCCGGGAGGCCGTGCGATGATCGAACTCTTGCAGGAATACTGGCGCCCCTTCCTTTATAGCGACGGCCAGCACATCACCGGCCTGGCCATGACGATGTGGTTGCTCACTGCCGCGCTGGTCATCGGTTTTCTGGTGTCGATCCCGTTGTCCATCGCCCGTGTGTCGCGCAAGCGCCTGGTGCGTTGGCCGGTGCAGTTCTACACCTACCTGTTCCGGGGCACGCCGCTCTATATCCAGCTGCTGATCTGCTACACCGGCATCTACAGCCTCGCCGCCGTGCGCGAACAACCGTTGCTGGATGCGTTCTTTCGCGACGCGATGAACTGCACCATCCTGGCCTTCGCCCTCAACACCTGCGCGTACACCACGGAGATTTTCGCCGGGGCGATCCGCAGCATGGCCCATGGCGAAGTCGAAGCGGCCAAGGCCTACGGCTTGAGCGGCTGGAAGTTGTACGCCTATGTGATCATGCCGTCAGCGTTGCGTCGTTCGCTGCCCTACTACAGCAATGAAGTGATCCTGATGCTGCACTCGACCACGGTGGCCTTCACCGCGACGATCCCCGACATCCTCAAAGTGGCGCGGGATGCCAACTCGGCCACCTTCATGACCTTTCAATCATTCGGTATCGCTGCGCTGATCTACCTGACCGTGACCTTTGCCCTGGTCGGTCTGTTCCGCTTGGCGGAGCGTCGTTGGCTGGCCTTCCTCGGGCCGAGTCATTAAGGAGTTTTTATGCGTCATCAGGTTCATGAACTGATCGCGCCGGTGCCAGGGACGGCGCGGCAGATTCACAGTTTTCACTTCGGCCCGGAACAGGCCGAAGGCAAGATCTATATCCAGTCGTCGCTGCATGCCGATGAACTGCCCGGCATGCTGGTGGCTTGGCACCTCAAAGTACGCCTGGCTGAACTGGCGGCGGCCGGTCGCCTGCGCAGCGAGATTGTGCTGGTGCCCATCGCCAACCCGGTGGGCCTGGAACAGGTGCTGATGGATATCCCGCTGGGCCGCTACGAGCTGGAAAGCGGGCAGAACTTCAATCGCCTGTTTGTCGACCTCAGTGAGGCGGTGGGTAATCAAGTCGAGGAGCTGCTTGGGGACGATCCCCAGCACAACGTCGAGTTGATCCGCGCCGCACTGTCTACCGCCCTCGCTGCGCAAAGCGCTGAGACCCAACTGCAATCCCAGCGCCTGGTGCTGCAACGCCTGGCGTGCGATGCCGACATGGTGCTGGACCTGCATTGCGACTTTGAAGCCGTGGCGCACCTGTACACCACACCCGAGGCCTGGCCGCAGGTGGAACCGTTGGCGCGTTACATCGGTTCGGAGGCCAATCTGCTGGCGACCGACTCCGGCGGGCAATCCTTCGATGAGTGTTTCACCCTGGTGTGGTGGCAGTTGCAGCAACGCTTCGGCGAGCGCTTCCCGATCCCCATGGGCAGCTTTTCGGTGACCGTCGAACTGCGTGGCCAGGGCGACGTCAATCACGGCTTGGCCGCCCTCGACTGCCAGGCGATCATCGATTACCTGATCCACTTCGGCGCCATTGCCGGGGAAGCCGCACCACTGCCCGACCTGCCCTACCCGGCCACACCGCTGGCAGGCGTTGAGCCGGTGGCGACGCCCATGGGCGGCCTGCTGGTATTCCGCGCCTTGCCCGGTGAATACCTGGACGCCGGACAACTGATCGCTGAAATCATCGATCCCATTTCCGACCGCGTGACGCCCGTGCATTGTCGCAATGCCGGCCTGCTTTACGCCCGTTCGCTGCGCCGCATGGCCACTGCCGGGATGGTCATCGCCCATGTCGCCGGCACCGAGGCCTACCGCAGCGGCTATCTACTTTCGCCTTGAGGATGCACGCCCCATGTACAAATTGACCGTTGAAGGCCTGCATAAAAGCTATGGCGACAATGAGGTGCTCAAAGGTGTTTCGCTCAAGGCCAAGACCGGTGACGTGATCAGCTTGATCGGCGCCAGCGGCTCGGGCAAGAGCACCTTTTTGCGCTGCATCAACTTCCTGGAAACGCCCAACGACGGCGCCATGACCCTCGACGGCCAGCCGATCCGCATGGTCAGTGACCGCCACGGCATGCGCGTGGCCGATGACGCCGAATTACAGCGCCTGCGCACGCGCCTGGCGATGGTGTTCCAGCACTTCAACCTGTGGAGCCACATGAGCGTGCTGGAAAACATCACCATGGCCCCGCGCCGGGTACTGGGTTGCAGCAAGAAGGACGCCGAGGACCGTGCCCGTCGTTATCTGGATAAAGTCGGCCTCCCTGCACGCGTGGCCGATCAGTACCCGGCGTTCCTCTCCGGCGGCCAGCAACAGCGCGTCGCCATCGCCCGCGCCTTGGCCATGGAGCCGGAGGTGATGCTGTTCGACGAACCCACCTCGGCCCTCGACCCGGAGCTGGTGGGCGAAGTGTTGAAGGTGATTCAGGGTTTGGCCGAGGAAGGCCGCACCATGATCATGGTGACCCACGAAATGAGCTTTGCACGCAAGGTGTCGAGCCAGGTGTTGTTCCTGCACCAGGGCCTGGTGGAAGAGCAAGGTGTGCCGGAAGACGTGCTGGGCAATCCGAAGAGCGAGCGTTTGCAGCAGTTTTTGAGTGGCAATTTGAAGTAAACCTTTGGCCGCTCTGGAGGGTCTGTGGAATAGGCCTTCCAGAGTGTCAGCCGCCCCATGGCAAAACCCACCGATTTCGCCAAACACTGGTTTGCCGCCAAAGGCTGGAAGCCGTTTGCCTTCCAGAAAGAGGTGTGGGCGGCGGTCAAGAGCGGCCAATCGGGGCTGCTGCATGCCAGCACCGGTGCGGGTAAAACCTATGCGCTGTGGTTCGCCGCCCTCAATCGCTTCGCCATCACTCGCCCACCTGTAACCGCTAAACGCAAACCGCCCGCTGAGCCGCTGACGGTGCTGTGGATCACGCCCATGCGCGCGCTGGCCGCCGACACCGCCCGCGCCCTTGAAGCCCCGCTTGAGGCGTTGCAGATTCCCTGGAGTGTCGGCCTGCGCACCGGTGACACCAGCAACAGCGAGCGCGCACGCCAGACCCGCCGCCAGCCCACCGCATTGGTCACCACCCCGGAAAGCCTGACGCTGATGCTGGCGCGTGCCGACAGCGAAGTGAGCCTGGCGCATCTGCGCATGGTGGTGGTGGATGAATGGCATGAGCTGATCGGCAATAAGCGCGGCGTGCAGTTGCAACTGGCCTTGGCGCGCCTGCGGCGCTGGCATCCCGAATTGATGGTCTGGGGGATTTCGGCGACCTTGGGTAACCAATCCCACGCACTGGAGGTGTTGGTTCCACAAGGCGACGGGATCAACGTGCAGGGGCAGACGGCTAAACAGTTAGTCATCGACACCTTATTGCCCCCCGTGACCGAACGCTTTCCGTGGGCCGGGCATATTGGTTTGAAGATGCTGCCCCAGGTGGTGGCGGAAGTGGACGCCAGCAGCAGTTGCCTGGTGTTTACCAATACGCGGGCGCAGTCGGAGATTTGGTTCCAGGCATTGCTGGACGCCCGCCCCGATTGGGCTGGGGTGATTGCGCTGCACCATGGTTCGCTGTCCCGAGAGACCCGTGACTGGGTGGAACGAGCCTTGAAAGACGGCCAGCTCAAAGCGGTGGTGTGCACCTCAAGCCTGGACCTGGGGGTGGACTTCCTGCCGGTGGAGCGGGTGTTGCAGATCGGTTCGGCCAAAGGCATAGCGCGGCTGATGCAGCGCGCCGGGCGTTCGGGGCATGCGCCGGGACGGCCGTCGAGGGTGACATTGGTGCCGACCCATAGCCTTGAGCTGGTTGAAGCCGCCGCCGCCCAGGATGCGATCGCGCAACGGCGTATCGAAGCGCGGGAATCGCCGTACAAGCCTTTGGATGTACTCGTACAGCACTTGGTCAGCATGGCATTGGGGGGTGGCTTCACGCCCGAGGCCTTGCTGTCGGAAGTGCGCGGCGCCTGGGCCTACCACGACCTGACGGATGAAGACTGGGCCTGGGCCCTGGGTTTCGTGCGGCATGGTGGGCTGTCGCTGACGGCCTATCCGGACTATCGCCGCGTGGAACCGGACGAGCACGGCATCTGGCGTGTCCCGGATGCCCGGCTGGCGCGGCGCCATCGAATGAGCGTGGGCACCATCGTCAGTGATGCGAGCATCCACTTGAAATTCTGGAGCAAGGGCGGTGGCGGCAAGAACCTGGGCAGTGTCGAGGAGGGGTTTATTGCGCGGCTAAAGCCGGGAGATGGCTTCCTGTTTGCCGGCCGCCTGCTGGAGTTGGTGCGCGTGGAAAATATGACCGCTTATGTACGTCGCAGCACTGCCAAGAAAGCCGCCGTGCCGCGCTGGAATGGCGGGCGCATGCCGCTTTCCAATGAGCTGGCGCAAGCGGTGGTGGAACGCTTTGATGCAGCGGCCCATGGCCGCTTCGAGGGCCCGGAGATGCAAGCGGTGCAACCTTTGTTGCAAACGCAGTTACGCTGGTCCGGCTTGCCGACGCGCGAACATCTGCTGGCAGAGGCGCTGAAGTCACGGGAAGGCTGGCACCTGTTCCTCTATCCCTTTGCCGGGCGCCAAGTGCACCTGGGTTTGGCGAGCCTGCTGGCGTGGCGTGTGAGTCAACAGCAGGCAGTGACATTTTCGATCGCAGTCAATGATTACGGGCTGGAGTTATTGAGTGCCACTGCAATGGACTGGCCGGCATTGCTGAATGATGCGCTACTGAGCCCTGAACATTTGCGGGAAGACGTGGCAGCCAGCCTGAATGCCGGGGAGCTGGCGCTGCGCCGCTTCCGTGAGATCGCTCGCATTGCCGGGCTGGTGTTTGCCGGCTATCCGGGTGCACCAAAAAGTACGCGGCAAGTGCAGGCCTCCAGCGGTTTGTTCTTTGAGGTGTTCAAGCAGTACGACCCGCAGAATCTGTTGCTGACTCAGGCAGGCGAAGAAGTCTTACGCGATGAGCTGGATATTCGTCGGCTGGAAGAGACGTTGCGTCATCTTTGCGCGCTGAAACTGGACTTGCATCCGATCAAACGACCTACGCCCCTGGCCTTCCCATTGCTAGTTGAACGGATGCGCGAAAGCCTGAGTTCGGAAAAACTCTCGGAACGCATCGCACGCATGGTCAAGGACTTGGAAAAAGTCGCGGATAACGGGAAGCGCTGATGGTGTGCACGGTGAGGCTGGAGGGTGAAGAGCTGTGGTTACTGGCGGACAAGGCGGTCTACTGGCCTGCACGCCAATGCCTGATGATCGCCGATGCGCATTTCGGCAAAGCCTCGGCGTATCGCAGCCTGGGGCAACCGGTGCCGCAAGGCACCACCACCGAGAACTTGCAGCGCCTGGACCGGTTGCTCTCAGCGCTACCCTGCGCTCAGGTGATCTTCCTCGGCGATTTCCTGCACGGCCCGGGATCGCACGCCAGTGGCACGCTGGGCGCATTAAGAAGCTGGCGAGCGCTTAATCCTGACCTGCCCATGACCTTGATTCGTGGCAATCACGATAAACGCGCGGGGGACCCGCCGGAGGACTTGAGGATAGACGTGGTCACGGAGCCGCTGCTGATAGGCCCTTTTGCCTTGCAGCACGAACCTGACGCCCACCCCAGCCACCACGTGCTGGCGGGGCATGTGCATCCGGTGTATCGGTTACGCGGCAAGGGACGACAGAGCTTAAGGCTGCCGTGCTTTGTGATCGGTGCCCGAGTGAGCCTGCTGCCGGCGTTCGGTGCATTTACCGGAGGGCATAGAGTGGAACAGGACAATGACCGCCGAATCTATGTGATTGGCGATCATGACGTCTGGCCAGTGGGTTAGGGATCAGGCAACCGGCGCGGGTGGCGGCTCGTCCGGCAGGGTCGGCTCGCCAGGCTCGGTCGGTTGGGGGTAATCCGGCTCGGGTTGACCGGGGATGCCGCCCGCATAAGCAGGGTCGGCCATCAGGGACCAGGCCAGAACGCCAATCTGATTGGGTTCAAGCCGGGCAAGTTCTGCGCTTATTCGCGGGTCGAGCTTCATAAAGTACTCCTCAAGCGTGGCGCGGGGGGGGGGGGTTGGGGGCCCGGGGGGGGCGGAACAGGAATTAGGTGGGTGTTTGTGTGTATATAGTTTATAGTTATGGTGGGGTGTTTAGAGAAGGGGGGGGGGGGGGGGCCGGCGCGGGCTGCCG
>NZ_JBBGYS010000059.1:0-39793 GCF_037479595.1 Pseudomonas sp. MYb541
CCTAGGAACCGCGACAACTCTTCACGCTTGGCCAGCGCGTCCCGCCGCCCCAGCTCGATCAACTCGCTGCAATACCCCGCCTCGAACAGCAAGTAACTCAATACCCCCGCCCCGCTCGTCTTGGTCGCCCCCGGCCCACGCAAGAACAAGCGCAGTGCCGCCGGCAATTCCTGACGGTGCCGTGCCGCGATTTCGTCGATTGGCTGACTCGGTGCAATCACCAGCACTTCCACCGCCGCCACGCCAGGCGCGGCGTGGCTGTACTGATTCAAGCGCTCCAGCAACTCGATATCGCTTTCCAGGCTGTCAATGAACGTGCTGTTGAGCATGTGCCCGCCAATCTGCGCCAGAGTCGGCTCCTGGCCGGTGTAGGTACGCTGCGCCGCCGGTTCATTGCCGCGCGGGTTGCCGCTGACGCCGACCACCAGCACACGACTGGCGCCCAGGTGCAACGCCGGGCTGATCGGCGCCGATTGCCGCACGGCGCCATCACCGAAATACTCCTGGTCAAGTTTGACCGGGGCGAACAGCAAGGGAATCGCGGAGCTGGCCAGCAGGTGTTCAACCGTCAATTGAGTGGGCATGCCGATACGACGGTGGCGCAACCAGGCATCGATAGTGCCGCCGCCCTGATAGAAGGTCACTGCGTGGCCGGACTCGTAGCCGAAGGCGGTCACCGCCACCGCATGCAGATGTTTGGTGCGAATCGCTTCATCGATGCCAGGCAAGTGCAGCTTTTCCTTGAGCAGCGCTTTCAGCGGCGTGCTGTCGAGCAGCGCCACCGGCACCTGCGCGCCAAGACCGAGGAGGCTGTGGATAAAGAAGCGACTCGCTTGGCGAATCACTCCCGGCCAATCACTGCGCAGCACCAGATGACTGCGAAAACCCTGCCAGAACGCGGTAAGACGTTGGATCGCGGCCCTGAAGTCCGTAGCGCCACTGGCCAGGCTCACCGCGTTGATCGCGCCGGCCGACGTGCCGACGATCACTAAAAACGGGTTAGGCGCCCCCGGCGGCAACAGCTCGGCAATCGCCGCCAGTACCCCCACCTGATACGCCGCTCGCGCCCCGCCGCCGGAAAGAATCAAGCCTGTAACCGGTTCAGCTGGGCGCATTGCGTCACTCCATGTGGGGAAATGTCTGTCTTATCGGCGGCGTTTTTCGTACAGCTTAGGCTCACCCGGCGGCCGGCTCTTGAAGCGGCGATGGGTCCATAGGTATTGCTCAGGGCATTCACGCACCGACACCTCGACCCACTGGTTGATGCGCAAGCAGTCAGCCTCATCGCTCTCGCCAGGGAAATCGGCGAGCGGCGGGTGGATCACCAGACGATAACCGCTGCCATCAGCCAGGCGTTGCTGGGTGAACGGCACCACCAGCGCCTTGCCCAGCTTGGCAAACTTGCTGGTGGCAGGCACGGTGGCGGCCTGGATGCCGAACAGCGGCACGAAAATGCTTTGCTTGGCGCCGTAGTCCTGGTCCGGTGCATACCAGATGGCACGCCCGGCGCGCAGCAGCTTGAGCATGCCGCGCACGTCTTCGCGCTCCACGGCCAGGGAGTCGAGGTTGTGGCGTTCGCGGCCACGGCGTTGGATGTAGTCGAACAACAGGTTGCCGTGCTCGCGGTACATGCCATCAATGGTGTGCTTCTGCCCCAGTAGCGCGGCGCCGATTTCCAGGGTGGTGAAGTGCAGGGCCATGAGGATCACGCCCTTGCCGTCCAGTTGGGCCTGCTTGAGGTGCTCCAGGCCTTCGACATGGGCCAGCCGCGCCAGGCGCTGGCGCGACCACCACCAGCTCATGGCCATTTCAAAGAAGGCGATGCCGGTGGAGGCAAAGTTTTCCTTGAGCAAGTGTTTGCGCTCTTGGGCGGATTTTTCCGGGAAGCACAGTTCCAGGTTGCGTGCGGCGATGCGGCGACGCTCGCCGGCCACGCGGTACATGCCGGCGCCCAGCAGCCGACCAATGGTCAGCAGCGCGCGGTAGGGCAGTTGGGTGACCAGCCACAGCAGCCCGAGCCCCAGCCATAACAGCCAGAAACGCGGGTGAAAAAATACAGCTCGAAAACGCGGGCGATCCATTACAGATTCCGGTAAAGACAAGGGCCGCGCATTCTACAACGGTTCGACTCGGCTTGCGGCGGGTGAGTGTTCTCGTTATAAGTCTCGACACTTTTCGTGACAAGCCGCTTTTGCCGACCATGAGCCAAACCGAACCGCTAGACCAAGATCCCGTGTTCCAGCTGAAAGGCAGCATGCTCGCCATCACCGTGCTGGAACTCGCCCGTAACGACCTCGACGCCCTGGACCGCCAGCTCGCCGCCAAAGTCGCCCTGGCACCCAACTTTTTCAACAATGCCCCGCTGGTGCTGGCCTTGGACAAACTGCCCGCGGGCCAAGGCGTCATCGACCTGCCCGGCCTGATGCGTGTTTGCCGCTCCCACGGGCTGCGTACCCTGGCGATTCGCGCCAGTCGTATCGAAGACATTGCTGCAGCGATCGCCATTGAACTGCCAGTACTGCCACCGTCCGGCGCGCGCGAACGTCCGCTTGAACCACTGGTCGGTGAAGAGAAGAAAAAACCGGAGAAGCCACCGGAGCCTGCGATCAAGCCTACAAAGATCATCACCTCGCCCGTAAGGGGCGGCCAGCAGATTTACGCCCAGGGCGGCGACCTGGTGGTGATCTCTTCGGTCAGCCCAGGGGCGGAACTTCTCGCCGATGGCAACATCCATGTATACGGCCCGATGCGCGGACGTGCCCTCGCCGGCATCAAGGGTGATACCAAGGCCCGTATTTTTTGCCAGCAGTTGACCGCTGAGCTAGTGTCCATCGCAGGCCAGTACAAGGTTTCAGAAGATTTGCGCCGTGATCCGCTGTGGGGGGCTTCGGTGCAGGTCAACCTGTCGGGCGATGTGTTGAACATCATCCGTCTTTAACGGATACTGCCGCATTTTCCAAGCATCTCTAGACTCTGATAGCACAGCGAAACCGGCATTACTTATGTAGGAATTATTTTTTCCTACAAGGCTGTCCGCCTGCAGCGAGTTCCAAGAGATGTTTTTCAGGGACCGAAATGTCCTTTTTCCTTAGGGGTGAAACACCTTGGCCAAGATTCTCGTGGTTACATCCGGCAAGGGTGGTGTGGGTAAGACCACCACCAGCGCCGCTATCGGTACCGGTCTCGCGCTGCGCGGCCACAAGACAGTTATCGTCGACTTCGACGTCGGCTTGCGTAACCTCGACCTGATCATGGGCTGCGAACGCCGCGTGGTGTATGACTTCGTCAACGTGGTCAACGGTGAAGCCAACCTGCAACAGGCCCTGATCAAGGACAAGCGCCTTGAGAACCTGTACGTGCTGGCCGCCAGCCAGACCCGTGACAAAGACGCGCTGACCAAAGAAGGCGTAGGCAAAGTCCTGGCCGAGCTGAAGGAAACCTTCGAATACGTGGTCTGCGATTCGCCGGCCGGTATCGAAACCGGTGCTCACCTGGCCATGTACTTCGCCGATGAAGCCATCGTCGTGACCAACCCGGAAGTCTCCTCCGTACGTGACTCGGACCGCATGCTGGGCCTGCTGGCCAGCAAATCCAAGCGCGCCGAAGAAGGCCAGGACCCGATCAAGGAGCACTTGCTGCTCACCCGCTACAACCCGGAGCGCGTCAGCAACGGCGAAATGCTTGGCGTTGAAGACGTGAAGGAAATCCTCGCCGTGACCCTGCTGGGCGTGATTCCAGAATCCCAGGCCGTCCTGAAGGCTTCCAACCAGGGTGTTCCGGTGATTCTTGACGACCAGAGCGACGCCGGCCAGGCGTACAGCGATGCCGTCGATCGCCTGCTGGGCAAGACCGTGGAACACCGCTTCCTCGATGTCAAGAAGAAGGGATTCTTCGAGCGTATCTTTGGAGGCAACTAAACAATGAAATTTCTCGACTTCTTTCGCGCCAACAAAAAGCCAAGTACCGCGTCGGTAGCGAAAGAGCGTCTACAGATCATCGTGGCGCACGAACGCGGCCAACGCAGTACACCGGACTACCTGCCAGCCTTGCAGAAGGAACTGGTCGAGGTGATCCGCAAGTACGTCAATATCGGCAACGATGACGTGCATGTCGCCCTGGAAAATGACGGCAGCTGCTCGATTCTGGAACTCAATATCACCCTGCCTGATCGTTGATCGAACAGGCGGCCGCCACGGCGGCTCGTTCACCCTGATCCCTTTTTTGGGCGCCGGGTGGGCGAGCCGCCGTTGGCGTTTGTTACGAGGCTGTTTAATGCCGCTGTCCAACATTCATATCCTGCATCAGGACGACGCCGTCCTGGTGGTGAACAAGCCCACCCTGCTGCTTTCGGTGCCTGGCCGCGCCGACGACAACAAGGACTGCCTGATCACCCGCCTGCAGGAAAACGGCTACCCGGAAGCCCGTATCGTCCATCGCCTGGACTGGGAAACCTCAGGCATCATCCTGCTGGCCCGTGACGCCGACACCCACCGCGAACTGTCCCGCCAGTTTCACGACCGTGAAACCGAAAAGGCCTACACCGCCCTGGCCTGGGGCCAACCGGAACTGGACAGCGGCAGCATCGACCTGCCCCTGCGCTACGACCCGCCGACCAAGCCGCGCCACGTGGTGGACCACGAGTTCGGCAAGCATGCGCTGACCTTCTGGAAAGTGCTGGAACGCTGTGGCGACTGGTGCCGCGTAGAGCTGACGCCGATCACCGGGCGTTCGCACCAACTGCGTGTGCACATGCTCTCCATCGGCCACCCGTTGCTGGGTGATGGCCTGTATGCCCACGAACAAGCCTTGGCTGCCTGGCCGCGGTTGTGCCTGCACGCGAGCATGTTGAGCTTCACCCATCCGCAAAGCGGCGAGCGTCTGCGCTTCGAATGCCCTGCGCCGTTCTAACGCTGCAAATGCATTCAATGTGGGAGCTGGCTTGCCTGCGATAGCGGTCTATCTGTGCCAAATGTATTGGCTGATACACCGCTATCGCAGGCAAGCCAGCTCCCACAGTAGTTTGTGTGGTGCTCAAGAAGGTAGCTTCACGCCAAATCGCGAGCCAATACGGTAAACTCCGCGCACTGCTGTCTGGAGCTATTTATGCGCGAAGCGTTGAATCAAGGCCTGATCGACTTCCTCAAGGTCTCCCCTACTCCTTTTCATGCCACTGCCGCCCTGGCCCAGCGCCTGGAAGCGGCCGGTTACCAGCGTCTCGACGAGCGCGAGACCTGGACCACCGAGGCCAACGGTCGCTACTACGTGACCCGCAACGATTCCTCGATCATCGCCTTCAAGCTCGGCCGCCATTCGCCGTTGCAGGGCGGTATCCGCCTGGTCGGTGCCCACACCGACAGCCCGTGCCTGCGGGTCAAGCCCCAGCCTGAGCTGCAACGCCAGGGCTTCTGGCAACTGGGCGTGGAAGTCTACGGCGGCGCGCTGCTGGCGCCGTGGTTCGACCGCGACCTGTCCCTGGCTGGCCGCGTAACCTTCCGCCGTGACGGCAAGGTCGAAAGCCAGTTGATCGACTTCAAGCTGCCCATCGCCATCATCCCCAACCTGGCCATTCACCTGAACCGTGAAGCCAACCAGGGGTGGGCGATCAATGCCCAGACCGAGCTGCCGCCGATCCTCGCGCAATTTGCCGGTGACGAGCGCGTGGACTTCCGCGCCGTGCTCACCGAGCAGCTTGCACGGGAACATGGCTTGAACGCCGATGTGGTGCTCGACTATGAGCTGAGCTTCTACGACACCCAAAGCGCTGCGGTTATCGGCCTGAACGGCGACTTCATCGCCGGCGCACGCCTGGATAACCTGCTGTCGTGCTACGCGGGCCTGCAAGCCTTGCTCACCAGCGACAGCGAAGAAACCTGCGTACTGGTGTGCAACGACCACGAAGAAGTCGGCTCCTGCTCGGCGTGCGGTGCCGATGGCCCGATGCTGGAACAGACCCTGCGTCGCCTGTTGCCGGAAGGGGATGAGTTCGTACGCACCATTCAGAAATCCCTGCTGGTGTCTGCGGACAACGCCCACGGCGTGCACCCCAACTACGCCGAGAAGCATGACGCCAACCACGGCCCCAAGCTCAACGCCGGCCCGGTGATCAAGGTCAACAGCAACCAGCGCTACGCCACCAACAGCGAAACCGCCGGGTTCTTCCGCCACCTGTGCATGGCCCAGGAAGTACCGGTGCAGAGCTTCGTGGTGCGCAGCGACATGGGTTGCGGCTCTACCATCGGCCCGATCACCGCCAGCCATCTGGGCGTGCGCACCGTAGACATCGGCCTGCCGACGTTTGCCATGCACTCCATTCGTGAACTGTGCGGTAGCCATGATTTGGCGCATCTGGTGAAGGTGCTGGGCGCGTTCTACGCGAGCCGCGACTTGCCCTGATGTGGCATGGCGTTGATGTGTTTCTGATACACATCAACGCCACTTCCTGCAAACCGACCTAGACTTGTCAGTATTCCCACTCCGACAAGGCTGTCGCACTATGATCTCCATGTCCTCCTTCCACGCCATGCTTATCCCGATCCTGATCGGCATGATCATGCTCGCCGTGGGCTTCAACTTCCGTGACAAGCCCCTCGGTGTGTTTGGCATGTGGATTGGCATGCTGCTGATCCTGGGCACCGTGGTGTACAAGATCCTCGCAAAACTGGCTGAATGACGATTGCACTCGTACACTCGGTCAACTCGTCGTTTCCAAGGTTGACCGCCTCGTGCTTTCCCGTCTGTTTGCCCTGCCCTGCTACTGCCTGATCGCCCTGCTGACGCTGCTGCCGCTGACACCTGCCCACGCCGTGGGCTTGCCCGGCTTGCTCGGCAACACCAACAAGACCCAGCCCCAGGCCGAAGTGCCGCTGGGGCAGTCGTTGGACGAGGTGATCAAGACCTTGGAAAACGACCAGCAACGTACCCAATTGCTGAGTGACCTGAAAAAGCTGCGCGAAGCCACGAAAAAAGCTCAACCGGCCGCGGAAGAAGGCGTGCTGGGGTTGATCGGCGGCACCCTGGCGAACCTGGAAGCGCAGTTCTCTGGGGCCGACAGCCCGCTGGGGCGCTGGTCCAATGAAATCGACCTGGCCAAAGAAGAACTCAGTGCGCTGATGCTGCCAGCCAACGAATGGCTGCCGATCATTTTCGGTTTTGCCCTGATCCTTGCCGTGTGGAGCCTACTCGCCGCGGCGCTGATCTGGCTCAGTCACCGCGTGCGCGAACGCTTCGGCCTGCCCGAAGAACTGCCGCAACACCCGCGTACCTGGGACATGGTGCGTTTTGCCCTGCGTAAACTCGGCCCATGGCTGATCGCCTTGGTGATCACCGTGTACCTGAGCTACGCCCTGCCCTCGTCCCTGGGCAAATCCCTGGCGATGGTGTTGGCCTACGCACTGGTGGTCGGCACCTGTTTCTCGGCGATCTGCGTGATTGCGTTTTCGGTACTCGACGGCCCGCATCGCCATCGAGCGCTGTATATCCTGCGTCACCAAGCTTTCCGCCCACTGTGGTGGATCGGCAGTTTTGCCGCCTTCGGTGAAGCCCTGAGCGACCCACGACTGGTCGCAGCACTTGGGCAACACTTGTCCCATACCGCCGCGACCGTCGCCAATGTGATGGCGGCGTTGTCCACTGGCGTGTTCATCCTGCGTTTCCGCCGGCCCATCGCCCACCTGATTCGCAACCAGCCGCTGTCACGCCGCCTCACACGCCGCGCCCTCAGCGACACCATCGAAATCATCGGCTCCTTCTGGTATATCCCCGCTTTGCTGCTGGTAGGCATTTCGCTATTCGCCACCTTTGTCTCTGCTGGCGATACCAGCACGGCATTGCGTCAGTCGCTGTTGTGTACGGTGCTGCTGGTGTTGTGCATGGTGATCAACGGCCTGGTACGGCGTCACTCCCTCAAGCCGCAACGCGGGCACAAGCGCCATGCGCTGTACTCCGAACGCCTGAAGAGCTTCGTCTACACCCTGGCCCACCTTATCGTATGGCTGGTGTTTATCGAGCTGGGCCTGCGGGTGTGGGGCCTGTCGCTGATCCGCTTTACCGAAGGCGACGGCCATGAAGTCAGCGTCAAGCTGTTCGGGCTGGCCGGGACCCTGCTGTTTGCCTGGTTGATCTGGATCCTCAGCGACACCGCGATTCATCACGCCCTCACCCGCTCGCGCAAAGGCCTGGCCAATGCCCGTGCACAGACCATGATGCCGCTGATCCGCAACGTGCTGTTCGTGACCATCTTCATCATCGCCGCCATCGTCGCCCTGGCGAACATGGGCATGAACGTCACGCCGCTGTTGGCGGGTGCTGGTGTGATCGGCCTGGCCATCGGTTTCGGCGCACAGTCCTTGGTGGCGGACTTGATCACCGGCCTGTTCATCATCATCGAAGACTCCCTGGCCATCGATGACTACGTGGATGTCGGTGGTCACCTCGGCACCGTCGAAGGCCTGACCATCCGCACCGTGCGCCTGCGTGACATCGACGGCATCGTGCACACCATCCCGTTCAGCGAGATCAAGAGCATCAAGAATTACTCGCGGGAGTTCGGCTACGCGATCTTCCGCGTGGCCATCCCCTACAACATGGAGATTGACGACGCCATCAAGCTGATGCGCGATGTCGGCCAGAAAATGCGCAACGATCCGCTGCAGCGCCGCAATATCTGGTCACCGCTGGAGATTCAAGGCGTGGAGAGCTTCGAGTCGGGCAGCGCGATCCTGCGCGCGCGATTCAAGACCGCACCGATCAAGCAGTGGGAAGTGTCGCGGGCGTTCAACCTGTCCCTCAAGCGTCATCTGGACGAGGCCGGGCTGGACCTGGCTACGCCGCGCCTGAGCGTGCAGGTAGTAACCGCTGGTACTGTGCAGGAGAAAGATCAACAACAATAAACTCAGGAGAGGTCCTTATGCGTTTAACCGGTCTGACACAACCGTGGGTTTTCGGCGCGCTGTGCGCCGTTGCCAGCAGTGCCGTGATTGCCGCCAGCAGCGGCCAGGACAGCGCCCGTGAGGAAATTGCCACCCAGGCAAAAGCCCTTGAGCCGGCGCTGCTGGAAACCCGACGCGACATCCACGCCCACCCGGAATTGGGCAACACCGAAATCCGCACGGCCGAACTGGTTGCGAAACAACTGCGCGACCTGGGCCTTGAGGTAAAAACCGGCGTCGCCCGTACGGGCGTCGTTGCAGTACTGAAAGGCGCCCTCCCCGGCCCCACCGTGGCCCTGCGCGCCGACATGGACGCGCTGCCGGTGAAGGAAGTCGCCGACCTGCCCTTCGCCTCCAAAGCCAAAGGGACCTATCTGGGCAAGGAAGTCGACGTGATGCACGCCTGCGGCCACGACGCCCACGTCGCCATCCTGCTGAGCACGGCGAAAATCCTGACCGGTATGCGCGAACGCCTGCCGGGCACTGTGGTGTTCTACTTCCAACCGGCCGAGGAAGGCCCGAGCGACTTCATCCCCGACGGCAAAAATACCTGGGGCGCCAAAATGATGGTGCAGGAAGGTGTGATGAAGGCGCCCAAACCGGACGCGGTGTTCGGCCTGCATGTATGGGCCGGTGTGCCCGCCGGGCAGATTGCCTACCGTCCTGGACCGACCCTGGCCAGCTCGGACGATTTGCGCATCAAGATCCTCGGCAAACAGACCCACGCCGGCCGCCCTTGGGACGGCATCGACCCGATCACCGTGGGCGCGCAGACCATTGTCGGCCTGCAGACCGTGGTCAGCCGCCGCACGGATATCTCGTCATTCCCGTCGGTGGTGAGCATCGGCACCATCAATGGCGGCACGCGTTACAACATCATTCCGGAGTCGGTGGATATGACTGGCACCATTCGCTCCTACGACTACGGTATCCGTCAGAAACTGCACGCGGACGTGCGCCAGACCGTGGAAAAAATCGCCGAAAGCGGCGGCGCCAAGGCCGAAGTCACCATCATCGAGAAGTACGATCCCACCATCAACAACCCGGCGCTGACCGAGAAGATGCTACCGAGCCTGCGTTGGGCGGCCAAGGATGATGTGGTACAGGGCCCACTGGTGGGCGGTGCTGAGGACTTCTCGTTTTATGCCAAGGAGGCACCGGGGCTGTTTGTGTTCCTGGGGGTGACGCCGAGGGATCAGGACATGAGCAAGGCGGCGCCGAACCACAATCCGGGGTTCTTTGTGGATGAGTCGGCGTTGGTGGTGGGGGTGAGGACGTTGGCGTCGTTGGCGACAGATTATCTCTATACCAACTAACCGCCGAGATGGTTTCCTGTGGTGGGCAGGGTTGGCGGGCGAGCGGGCTTGACCTGTGGTGAGCGGGCTTGCCCCGCGCGGGGCTGCGCAGCAGCCCCTAAAAAGCCGGGAGCGCTTCGCACTCCAGCGCGAGCAAGCTCGCTCACCACAGAAACTCGTTCACCACAGAAGCTCGCTCACCACAGTAGGCCCCCCCGACTCAGCCCGCGAGCGCAGCCCCGTCCATCTTCTGGCGCAAGCTCAACGGACGCATATCCGTCCAGACTTCTTCAATGTAGGCCAGGCATTCTTTCTTCACGCCGCTCTTGCCCACGGTGCGCCAGCCTTCCGGAACGGCCTTGTAGTCGGGCCAGATGGAATACTGTTCTTCGTGGTTGACCACTACCTGAAACAGGATGTCGTCGCGGTCAAATACTGAGGTCATTGCTGTTCTCCATCGCTAAAAGGCTGGCTGCGCACCGTGCGCAGCACTGATATCTGTAAAAACGTACCAAGCCTGCAAAAAATTAGAGGTTGGCGACCGCCGCCGCCAACGCACGTCCGAAGATGTCCGCCACTTGGTCGACTTCAGCCGCCGTGATCACCAGCGGCGGCAGGAAACGCACCACACTGCCGTGCCGACCACCGAGTTCCAGGATCAAGCCGCGCTTTAGGCATTCACGCTGTACCAACGGCGCCAGTTGGCGATGCACAGGCGGATGACCCTGAATGTCTAGTGGGCCATTTGGGTCCACCAGTTCGACACCCAGCATCAGCCCCCGACCGCGAATATCCCCCAGGTGTGGGAAGTCGCGTTGCAGAATGCGCAGGTGTTCGCCCAGGCGTTCGCCCATGGCCGCCGCGTGACTGGCCAGGTCGTGGTCCTTGAGGTAGCGCATCACCGCCGAGCCCGCCGCCATCGCCATCTGGTTACCACGGAAGGTCCCGGCATGGGCGCCCGGCAGCCAGGTGTCGAGCCAGTCGCGATACACCACCACCGCCAGTGGCAGGCTGCCGCCGATGGCCTTGGACATCACCACCACATCCGGGATGATGCCGGCGTGTTCGAAAGCAAACATCTTGCCGGTACGACCGAAACCACTCTGGATTTCATCGACGATCAACGCCACGCCCGCCTGCTCGGTGATACGGCGCAGGCCACGCAGCCAGTCGAGATCCGCCGGAATCACACCGCCCTCGCCCTGCACCACCTCGACAATCACCGCCGCCGGCAGTAGCACGCCCGCTTCCGGATCATTCAGCAGGTTTTCCAGGTAATGCAGGTTGACCCGCACGCCCTCCGCGCCACCCAGGCCAAACGGGCAACGGTAGTCGTAGGGGTATGGCAAAAACTGCACGCCATTGCCGAGCAAGGCACCCAAGGGTTTCTTCGGCCCCAGGCTGCCCATCAGGCTCAAAGCGCCTTGGCTCATGCCGTGGTAACCACCCTGGAAGGACAGCACCGTGCTACGGCCAGTGGCAGTGCGTACCAACTTCAATGCAGCTTCCACCGCATCGGTGCCAGTAGGTCCGCAGAACTGGATTTTCGCTTCCCGCACTAATGCGGGCGGCAACAAGCCGAACAGGTCCTGTACGAACTGATCCTTGACCGGCGTCGTCAGGTCCAGGGTGTGCAGGGGCAATTCATCGGCCAGCACTTGCTGGATCGCCTCGATCACCACCGGGTGGTTATGCCCCAGCGCCAAAGTGCCCGCACCGGCCAGACAGTCAATGAAGCGGCGGCCTTCCACGTCTTCCACGTAGAGGCCCTTGGCGCGCTTAAGCGCCAGGGGGATGCGTCGCGGGTAGCTGCGGGCATTGGATTCCTGCTGGCGCTGGCGGGCGAGCAGCGGGGTTTCGTCGAACTGGTAAAGCGTTTCCTGCACCGGGGCGTCTTCGATACGGCTGGTAGCGACTGACATTTCTCGATCCCTCAATACGCTGATGATGGTGACCAAACTGCCGATCCGCTGGCGTCTGGCCCAAGGGGCATGCGCACGGATTTCCTGTTCTGGAAACGCACCAGCATCAGGAGGATTTACTCCTCCGGTCGCGAAAAACCCTCAACCGCACAGCCCGTGGTACTTTTCATTCAACGCATAAAGAATCGCGCAGGTCTGCGCGTCCATAAGCCCAGAATAATCCCCCGGGCGAAAGTGCATCTGAAACGCTCGCGTGCGCTGTTCAAACCCCTGCCGATTCTTTGCAGGCGCATACCCATAGCGCTGAAACGCACGCTCCACCTCGACTTCCGACGGCAACCCCAGGCAGAAGCGGCGTTGATACATCGCCTGGGTCGCGTCATCAAACCAGGCCCCCACTCCGGCGTCATGCAAGCGCCGCCATGGCAGACGCGGCCCCGGATCACTCTTGCGGCTGAACGCCACGTCCGAATGCCCGAGAATGTCGGTAGGTCCAATCTGTGGATAACGCCCAAGGATGTCGCGCACCAGAGCAATCAACACCTGGATTTGTTCTTCACCATAGGCTGGAAAGGTGAACACCCCGTCGTCATCCAGTGCCAGGTTGACGATTTCGATGCCAATCGAGCGGCTGTTGAGATTGTCGCGACCTGCCCAGTGGCTCGCCCCGGCATGCCAGGCGCGCTTGTCCTCTTCCACCAACCGAAACACCCGCAACTCCTCATAGCCTGCGGCGCGGTAGCTGGGATCGCCTGGGTCGGGCAGCAGGTAGTGCGCACTCACACCGTCCTGGGTCAGGGTGCGCAGGGAGGAGCCAAAAGGCACCGCTGTGTAATGCACGATCACCTGCCGCACGGGTTCGCCGTTGCGCTCGTTGAAGCCTTTGGCAGGGAAGCTTGTATCGATGACCAACATAAGAACCGTCCTTTTCAATACAGGCCGAGTCGTTCAGCCCGCTCAAGCGCAAAAAATTACCGCCATCCTGAAGGCTTGATCCTCAGGAGGGCGGTAACTATGTGGCACTTGAAAGAAAAGTAATCAGCGCCGCAGCGGCATGCCCAATTCGACGCGCAGGCCATCCGGCTGGCTGTCGAACTTCAAGGAGCAGGAGCAGCGCTGCACGATCGCTTGCACGATCGCCAGGCCCAGCCCGCAGCCTTCGCTGTTGCCATTGCGCCAAAAGCGTTGGGTCAGGTATTGCAGGTCCTCCGGCGAAATCTGCTTGCCGTGGTCACGCACGCAGAACACCACGTTATCCGCCTCGATCAATACGCGCAGTTCCACCCGCGTGTCCGCCGGCGTGTGGCGCAAGGCGTTGTCCAGCAGGTTGCGCAGGGCCGCAACCGCCAGGCCCACCGGCATTTCCACCGGGGTAACCGAGAGGTTATCCGGCAGGATCAGGTCGATGCGCGAGTTATCACCGGCATTGGCATCCTGGATGGCCAGCCGTGCCACGTCCTCGGCACTGGAGTGCATGCCATCGTCAAATGACAGGTTGCCCTCCACCCGCGCCAGCAGCAGCAATTGCTCCAGGGTGCGATGCAGGCGGTCAGCGCCTTCCTCGGCGTGGGCCAGGGATTGGTCGCGGGCTGCGCCGTCGGTCATGCGCGCCACTTGCAGGTGGGTCTTGATCGCTGTCAACGGGCTGCGCAGTTCATGGGCGGCGTCGCCGGTCAGGCGGCGTTCGCGCTCGATGGTCTTGGCGATGCGTTGCAACAGTTGGTTCTGGGTGTCGAGCAGTGGCTTGAGTTCGCTGGGCAATGGGTGGATCTGCAGCGGTTCCAGGGAGTCCGCACTGCGCCGCATCAGAGCGTCACGCATGCGGTTGAGCGGCAGCAGGCTCTGACCGATGCCCAGCCACAACAGGCACAGACAGCCGAGCATTGCCACACCCACCGGCACCGAAGCGGCCAGCAGAATCGACAGGTTCAACGCCTCACGCTCCACCTGACGGTCGGCGGTGGTGATCAACAGGTCGCCACGGGATAGCGTGAAGCTGCGCCAATTCACCCCATCGATCACCTGATCACGAAAGCCACTCTGGCGCGATTCCAGGCCTTCATCCGGCGTGGCATGACTGCGCGCCAATACTTCGCCACGCAACGAACTGACCTGGCACGCCATGCCACCCGGCACGTTGAGTTGTGCCCCATGGAAATGCGCGCCGCCACTGACACTGGCCAGGCCCGGCATCTGCTCGGTCAGCCCCGCCACCATGCGCGCCGATGCCACCAGGCGTTGGTCGAGGGAGAACATCATCTGGTTGCGCAGATCGTTGAGCATCCAGGCTGCCGCCAGGGCCCAGATCAACACAAAAGCGGCGCCCAGCTTGAACGTCAGGCGCAGGCGCAGGCTTTTCACGATGCGTCCTCGCCCCCATCCGCAGGGCCCAGGCGATAGCCCAGGCCGCGCACGGTCTCGACAATACCATTGCCCAATTTGCGCCGCAGGTGGTGGATATGCACGTTGAGGGCGTTGCTTTCCAACTCGTCGTTGAAGCCGTAGACGCTGTCCTTCAGTTGTTCACTGGACAGCACCCGGCCCTTGTTGTGCAGCAGGGCTTGCAACAGCGCCTGTTCGCGGCGCGACAGGTCCACCGGCTCGCCGCCCAGGAAGGTCTCGCGGCTGCTGGGGTCGTAGGCCAGGCGGCCATGCTCGATCAGGTTGACGCTGCGCCCCGCCACCCGACGCAGCAGGGTTTGCAGGCGGGCAGCGAGTTCGCGCAGGTCGAAGGGTTTGAGCAGGTAGTCATCGGCGCCGGCTTGCAGGCCGTCGACACGGTTGGTCACCGAATCCCGCGCGGTGAGGATCAGCACCGGAATCTCCAGGCCCTGGCTGCGCTGTTGCTGCAGCAGCTTGAGGCCGTCTTCGTCCGGCAGGCCGAGGTCGAGCACCATGATGTCGAACGTGGCCGCCCTGAGCATCGCGCGCGCAGCACCCGCCGTGGCCACGTGTTCGACGGTGAAACCTTGGGCGGTGAGGCCGGCCACAATGCCGCTGGCGATCAGTTTGTCGTCTTCACAGACCAGTACGTGCATGGTGAACCCTTCATGAAAGATGGGGAGATTAAAGGGGCAGCGGATTAAGCGCAGATTATGCCGCTAAACACCCCACACTCAATCTAGAATAGCCGTGGTTAATCATCGGTTAATCAACGCCACACATTGTGTGCCTACTTGCATCGAACTAAGGCTTGACCATGCGGCATCTGTTTACCTTTCTGCTGGTGTTGTTCGCGGGATTCGCCCAGGCCGCGCCGGGCAATCCGTTTGAGACCAAACCCGACTTCCTGCCGGTGGGCAAAGCCTTCACCTTTACCTCCGAACGTCTTGAAAGTGGCGAGACCCAGCTGTACTGGCAGATTGCCGACGGTTATTACCTGTACAAGCAACGCATGAAATTCGATGGCCTGGCCGAGAAGCCCGCGTTGCCGCAAGGCGAGGCGCATAGCGATGAATTCTTCGGCGACCAGGAGGTGTATCGCCAGGGCCTGGAAGTGAAGATCCCGGCCGGTACTACCGGGCAGGTCAAGCTCGGCTGGCAGGGCTGTGCCGATGCGGGCCTGTGCTATCCGCCGCAGTCGATCACCGTGGACCTGGGCGGCAACCCGGCCGTCGCTGCGACCGCCGAAGCTCAGGATCAGAGTCTGGCCAGTGGCCTGCAACAACGCAGCCTGGGTTGGAGCCTGCTGATTTTCTTTGGCTTGGGACTGCTGTTGGCCTTTGCCCCGTGTTCATTGCCGATGCTGCCGATTCTCGCCGGTTTGGTGGTAGGCAGTGGCGCCAGCCCGCGTCGCGGGTTTGCCTTGGCCAGCAGCTACGTCGTGTGCATGGCGCTGGTGTATGCCGCGCTCGGCGTATTGGCTGCGTTGCTTGGCGCCAACCTCGCCGCGCTCCTGCAAACCCCATGGATCCTCGGCAGTTTCGCTGCGCTGTTCGTGATCCTCGCCTTGCCGATGTTTGGCTTTTTTGAACTGCAACTGCCGGCCTTCCTGCGTGACCGCCTGGACAACGTCAGCCGCCAGCAAAGCGGCGGCAGCCTGGTCGGCGCGGGAGTTCTCGGCGCTCTGTCCGGCCTGCTGGTGGGCCCGTGCATGACCGCGCCACTCGCCGGCGCCCTGCTGTACATCGCCCAGAGCGGCAATGCGCTGCACGGTGGCCTGATCCTGTTCGCCATGGGCATCGGCATCGGCATTCCGCTGTTGCTGCTGGTGACCGTGGGCAATCGCTTCCTGCCCAAGCCAGGCACCTGGATGAATGTGCTCAAGGGCATCTTCGGCTTCCTGTTCCTCGGCACCGCCGTGCTGATGATCCGTCCGGTGCTCGATGAAAGCCTGTGGATCGGCCTGTGGGGCACGCTCGCGCTGGTGATGGCCTACTGCGGCTGGACCCTGGCCCGCGAATACGGCCTGGCCGCCAAGGTGTTTGGCGCCGGTTCCCTGGTGCTCGGCCTGTGGGGAGCGGTACTGGTGGTGGGCGCAGCCGGTGGCAGCGATGACCTGTGGCAACCGTTGAAGGTCTACAGCGGTTCGCGGACCGCCGCCGCGCCGAGCGCCCACGACGCCTTCATGACCATCAGCGACCCCGCCGTGCTGCAAAGCCAGCTCGACAGCGCCAAGGCCCAAGGCCAGTGGGTGCTGGTGGACTATTACGCTGACTGGTGCGTGTCGTGCAAGATCATGGAAAAACAGGTGTTCGGCAAACCCGAGGTGATGGCTGCCCTGAAAGACGTACGCCTGCTGCGCCTGGACGTCACCGCCGACAACGCCGCCAGCCGTGAGCTGCTCGGCCGCTACAAAGTCCCCGGCCCTCCGAGCTTCGTGTGGATCGGCCCGGACGGTGAAGAACGCCGTGCCCAACGCATCACTGGCGAAGTGGATGCCGCCGCCTTCCTGCAACGCTGGACGCAAACACGGGACGCCCTCTGAATGCTGACCCTGACCATCGGCACCTTCGCCATCGCCCTGAATCACATCCTGCTGATCAGTGCGCTGATTCTCGCCACCCTGGTGGGCTGGCGCGTGGCCAAGCGTGGTGGTGAAAACCCGGAATCGGTGCTGTTCAGCCTGTTCCTGCTGGGCATGTTGGTGGCCCGCGTCAGCTTTGTGCTGATGTACTGGAGTGACTACAGCCACGCCCCGCTACAGATGGTCGACCTGCGCGACGGCGGCTTCCTCGCCTGGCCGGGTGTGATCGCGCTGATCCTGGGTGCGCTGCTCTACGGCTGGCGCCGCCCGGCCCTGCGCAAGCCGCTGGGCGCCGGGGTGATCACCGGCCTGGTGTTCTGGGGCCTGACCAGTTTGTCCCTGAGCCTCTACGACAAAGGCTCGCAACTGCCGGACATCACCTTGCGCAACGCCAATGGCGACGTGGTGCAACTGGCCGATTACAAAGGCGGCCCGCTGGTGATCAACCTGTGGGCCACCTGGTGCCCGCCGTGCCGTCGCGAGATGCCGGTGCTGGAACGTGCCCAGCATCAACGCCCCGACGTGACCTTCCTGTTCGTCAACCAAGCCGAAAGCATGCAGAGCGTCAGCACCTTCCTCGCCACTCAAGGCCTGACCCTCGACAACGTGCTATTCGACGCCAGCGGCCGCCTCGGCCAGGCCGTTGGCTCGATGGCCTTACCGACCACCCTGTTCTACCAAGCCGATGGGCGCCTGATCAACAGCCACCTCGGTGAACTGTCCCAGGCCAGCCTGGCCCGTGCCATGGAACCCTTCGACGCCACAATAAGGAAACCGACATGCCAAGCCTCCGCCACCTGTTGATCTCGCTGCCGCTGACGCTTGCGGCCACCCTGGCCCAGGCCGAAGACTGGCCGGCGCCGATCAAACAGATCGAAGCCAAGGGCGCCAAGATCCTCGGCAAGTTCGACGCCCCCAGCGGCCTCACCGGCTACGCTGCCCAATACCAGAACCGTGGCATGGCCCTGTACCTGACCGCCGACGGCAAAAGCGTGATCGCCGGCAACCTTTACGACGCGCAAGGCAACGACCTGAGCAGCGCGCCCCTGGAAAAACTGGTGTACGCGCCAATGGCCAAGGAAGTCTGGGCCAAGATGGAAAAAAGCAGCTGGATCCAGGACGGCGACGTTAAAGCCCCGCGCATCGTCTACCTGTTCAGCGATCCCAACTGCCCTTACTGCAACATGTTCTGGGAACAAGCTAGGCCGTGGGTAAAGGCCGGCAAAGTGCAGCTGCGCCACATCATGGTCGGCATCATCCGCGAAGACAGCCCAGGCAAATCCGCCGCGCTGTTCGCCGCCAAGGACCCGCAAAAGGCCTTGGAAGAACATGAAGCCGCTGGCAAAGGCAGCAAGTTGCAGGCGCTGGAGAAGATTCCGGCGAATATCGAGGCCAAGCTTGATGGGAATATGAAGTTGATGGATGAGCTGGAGTTGTCGGCGACGCCGGCGATTTTCTATCTGGATGACAAGGGTGGGTTGCAGCAACAGCAAGGGGCGCCTTCGCCGGAGAAGTTGGTGAAAATTCTTGGGCCGAAGTAATAAAAAATGCTCCTGCCATGGGCAGGAGCATTTCTCAACGCAAAATTGCCTTTAGACTATTCACGCACTCGAATATCGGTAATCCCGTAATCATTGCCCGTGGCCCCTTCCGGCTCGTAACTGAAGATCTCGAGCCGAATTGATGCCGCCGTTGCAACAAAAGTCCCTCTCAATGGTGTCCAACTCATAGAAGAGAATGTTGTAACGCCTGTAATCCCCCTCCCACCGGCTACCAGCAGCAACTTTGGCATTGGCGCTTCACCATTGTATGTGCAGCCAAGAATGCTGAACTCATAGGTTCTACCGATATCAAGTCCCGTGAAGTCCTTATAAAGAACAACACCCACTGCAGCAGCACTTTCAGTGCCATTGGCCACGCAGTACTTACCAAAGTAATACGCACTGCGCATCTCACCCTGGGCTGCCCACCCGGCAATCCAGCTGTTCCAACCGTTCGAAAACGGTGTGAAATCGTCTAGCGGCAAGCGCACTATCAACTCCCGCGTAGGGAACACCACTGCGTCTGCTTCCTGCGTACTGCCATCGGTCGTAGCCTTGCAAGTAAGGGTCAAGGAACTACCGCTTCTCAACAACTCAAGCTCGCTGCGTTTCAAGATACCCTGAAGTCCCGTACTCACTTCTTCATCGGTAACGACTTTGCCCTGATCCTGATACACATTGATCGTGTAAGCCTGCCCACCTTTCAATGTTCCGACAGCTCGCAACCACACACGTTGCCCTGCCAGTGCGAACCACCATGCTTTCTCGAAGCGTTCATCATTGACCGTGATATGGGCATCGCCGTTGAAAGTCCTAATATCCAAAACACCACCATCGATAGCTGGCGGAACTGCCTCTCGTACTTCCGAAGTTGGCAACCGAACCGGGACAGTGATCGCCAAGTTCAACGGCAGTGACGTCTGCAACTTGCACGCGGTAGTCACGGTGTAAGTAATCTGCACCGTTTTGCCCATACTTTCGATCACCGCTTCCCGTGGCACGAAGAAGACCCTCTCACTGCCAGGTTGGGCAGCCAGCGGCCAGCAAGTACCATCCGGCTTTTTCCAGCAGACGCTGATGCTGTGCTTGGGGTTGCTGGCGTAATCCACTTCGACATGGACACCGTCGCGCCCATTCCAGGCAGTCAGGTCAGTGCCCACCGCTTCGGTCACACTGGGCTCGAGCAGCTCCAGGGGCTCCTGCTCAATATTGAAACCATGAACAGGAAACGCTTGAGCGTTCGCCAGATCACTCGCCTCACAAAAGCTTGCCGCAAAGTGCAGTTCAAAATCACTGCAATCGGCCAGTTCCTGCAAATCGACCCTGGAGACCAGCGTATCGACACCATGCTTCTTCCAGTCATCCGTAACCGGTGCACCCATCAAAATATCAAACTTGAAATCACTCTCGTCTTCCCGTTTGCCCGTGATCCACATCCAGCAAAGTTTCGAGCATTCACCATAGGCCCATGCAGGCACTGTAGCCGTCGCGTCCCCTGAAAACGTACGCAGGTCCACTGTATGGTTAGTGGCCTCCTCAATCCCCGCACGTTCGAATTGAGGCGCCAAGACGTTAACGACGCGATCAGGTGATGGCTGTTCACTTTCGGTGAATGCAAGGGTATAGGTCAGCGTCATCGACTTATTGAACAAGCATGCAACGATACACGCCGATAGTTTGACCGATGCCGGATCCCCGTCATTTTCAATGGCCACGCAACCTAGCGGTTTCTGCCCATATCCCGGCCCGCTCACGTAAAAACAGACTCGGTCACCTGCATAGGTCTCCAGCCCGGGAGCGTCTACATCGCCCCCCTCTTTCGTGAGCTCGGGATTGAGGTGCCACCCACCGTTGTACTCCACCGACTGCCGCAGATGGGGAGCGGGCAAGTCCAGCCCTCGCGCCACAATCAACGCGGCGCTGCGGCGACGTTGGATCTCCAGGGCGTTTCTCGGCAGGCGGGTCTCGAGGTGAGGATCGACCTCAGCGGGAGGCTGGGCCTTCAAGCCACTTGTGATCCAGGCACATTGAAGGGTCAGCGACCCCCATGGTTTACGCCGCGCCAGCCAGCCACGTGCGATAGAGAAGCGAAGTACGTGCCCCGCAACGGCCTCTTCAGCACTCAATACGTAACCGTAAACCACGGTATAGAAGGTGTACGGCACAACGTCCTGCTCGGTAACCGCAGTGCAGTAGACCTTGTCACCCGCCTTGGCAAGAGGTGGGACCGGCACCAGGACCGTCTCATCGCCTGTATGATCGTGCATGTCATAGGTCGGCGTGCTATGCACAATTTTTTCGTGGAACAAGTAGGGTGCAAGGTTGTCGCTTTCACTTGCTGGGTAGAACGATATCCCCACTTCCTTGACCAATGATTGCGCTGCCTGCCCTTGCGCTTTCCCTGTATATGAAATGAGGGCTGTAAACCCCATAAGGTTGGTCAAGTAATCCAAAGGGATTGCTATCTCCCTCGCCCCTGACTGACCGCTTGAGTCCACAATATCCTCGAGTACCAGCTCAGGCGCCTCCTTTGCACTGAACCTAACGGTGATGGGCGAACCGTCCATGCGTGAGTCAACGGTCAGGTAAGAACCTGGCATTCGAGAGGGAACGACGGTGCTGTCCACCTCACTCGAAATCTGAGCAGCAGCAACGTCCAGCGCTTTGGGCTTGAGCGGTTTTGGAGATTGGGTTTCGACGGGATCTGAGGCAGTTTCGGCTGTAGTCGGTGCTTTTTCTTTAGCCATGACAAGAACTCCATTTTAAAGGGGGAGAAACCTCGGCCAGCATGAAACCGAGGTTTCTCCCTTTAGTGAGCTCTTTTTCCATTCTTGCGCCTACTGTCAGAATTGACAGTTCTGACGCAAAACCAGGCATTGACCGACCAATGGCCCTCTCACAACCCCTCCAACTCCGCCATCAAATCACTCAACCGATCCACCTTCTCGGCACTGATCTCATTGGCCGCCAGCCCATCAATGTACTCAGCCAATTCCGCCACCGTGCTGCACTCGAACATCGCCCGCAGCGGCACATCCCACTGCAAGGTCTTCTGCACCCGCGAGGCAATCTGCGTGGCCAGCAGCGAATGCCCGCCCAGTTCGAAGAAGTTGTCTTGCACCCCTACCCGCTCAACCTTCAGCACTTCGGCCCAGATCGCGGCCAAGGTGGTTTCCAGCTCGTTGCACGGCGCCAGGTAGTCGTGGCTTTGCAACTGGCCGATCTCCAGTGGCCTCACCGGCTACGCCGCGCAATACCAGAACCGTGGCATGGCCCTGTACCTGATCGCCGACGGCAAAAGCGTGATCGCCGGCAACCTGTACGACGCCCAGGGCAACGACCTGAGCAGCGCGCCGCTGGAGAAACTGGTGTACGCGCCGATGGCCAAGGAAGTCTGGGCCAAGATGGAAAAAAGCAGCCGGCAAGGGCAGCAAGTTGCAGGCACTCGACAAGATTCCGGCGAATATCGAGGCCAAGCTTGATGGGAATATGAAGTTGATAGATGAGCTGGAGTTGTCGGCGACGCCAGCGATTTTCTATCTGGATGACAAGGGGGGGTTGCAGCAACAGCAGGGTGCGCCTTCGCCGGAGAAACTAGGCAAGATCATGGGGCCAAAATAGCGCCACCGTTTACTGCCAAAGGGGTTGTTCATCAAATAGAAGCCTCCTTCTGATGCTGGAAGGAGGCCTCTATCCAACACTTAGCTGTAGAGCCTCCAGTTATCGGTATACGAGTGCTGCTCTGTGGTCACCACGATTTTTGTAATCAGTTGCCCACTTGGAGCTGAGAAATCAACCCAACTATTCATGGGAAAGCCTGCCGAAAGCACGCGCTCGCCGAGCTTGTCTCCCGAAGCACTGAAGTACTCAAACCTGCCGTAATAAACATGCCGCATGTAGGCAAGTTCTATCCGCTGGTAGCCTGCTTTAAGTGCAAAAACTACTTGCTGACGTGGCAAATGCCCCTCGCCTGCGGTGCAGGAAAAAGCGATAGCGTTTCCAGACGTCATACCCGGTTCGCTGCTGACAGCACCATGGACACCCAGGTTCCCCGAGCTATGACTGACAGTCATGAGCGGCGTGTTCAAAACGGTACCCGCAGGGTAATAGCCTCCCGCAAGATTCTCAAATTTTTCCGTAACCATCGTGATGACACGCACGATCAACACCCTTGATGGACAGACCACAGCATTGCTTTTGTTTGCACTGCCATCCGTCGCCACTCTAAACACAAAGGTCAAGTGGGTAGCGTCTCCCAGCTTATCCAACTCAGATCGCAATAGAGGACCGGCCACCCCCGCAGTCAACTCACCAGCAGTAATGACCCTGGCCGCGTAGACAGGGAAAGAATAAGGCGTGCCGTCCTTTTTCGTCCCAGTTGCGTCCAGCCAACAGATATGACCAGCCCGCAAAAACCACATCGTGTCTTCAAGAGAATTGGCATTTCCGGTAAAAGTCCCCAGGTCCAAGACACCGTTCTGAGTCCTCGCCGGAACGGCCTCCAACGCATTCGGAGTTTCTAGACGCACCGGAAGACTGATCGCCAAACTCAACGGAGGAGACGTCTGCACCTTACACGCGGTCGCAACGGTGTAAACGATTTCCACCGTTTTCCCCATACTCTCGATCACTGCTTCCGCAGGCAGTGCGAAGATGACAGCTCCCGAGGAGCTGCCCGGTTTCGATACCAACGGCCAGCAAGTGCCATTCGGTCTTTTCCAGCAGACACTGATGGAGTGCTTGGACTGGTTACCCACATAATCCACTTCGACGTGGACGCCGTGGCGCCCGTTGTAGGCCGTCAAGTTGGTGCCCACGGCCTCCGTTACCTTGGGCGGAGTCAGGACCAGAGGCTCCTGCTCGATTTTGAACGTCTGGGCAGGAAACTCGTGAGCGTTCTCCAGCCCGATCGCCTCACAAAAGCTCACTGCAAAATGCAGCTTAAACTCGCTGCAATCGGCCAGCTTTTTCAGGTCTGCTCTTAGGATAGGCGCATCAACTCCGCTCTCTTTCCACTCGTCTGTAACAGGCGCACCCACCAAAACATCGAATCGGTAGGCAGTACCGCCTTCATATTCACCAGTGATCCACATCCAGCAACATTTCGAACACTCTGCGTAATCCCATACCGGAACCAGAGCGGTTGCGTCCCCAGCAAACGTCCTGAGGTCCAGAACAGTGCCCGTTGCCTGCTCAATGCCAGAATGGGGAAACTCAGGCGCTGACACATTAACGACCTGTTCGGGTGATGTCTGAGGCTCCTCACCATTCGGGAATTCAAGGGTGTAGGACAGTGTCATTTTTTTATTGAAGAAACACGCAATGTCACAGGCCGACAGTTCAACGGTCGCCATATCGCCGTCGTTGGCGATTGTCACACAGCCGAGCGGCTTGGCGTCGTGGCCCGCTCCGCTCAAGGTGAAACAGACATGGTCGCCTGCATAGGTGTCCAGGTTGGGTACATCGACCTCCCCACCGTTTTTAGTGAGTGCGGGGTTAAGGTGCCACTCGCGGTTGTACAGCACCGACTGGCGCAGATGTGGCGGCGGTTTATCGATCCCGGGATCCACAATCAAAGCGACAGAATCGCGATACTGGATTTCGAGAGCGTTAGCCGGTAGTTGCGTCTCCAGGTGGGCAGGAACATCAGCCGGGCCGTCGGCCGGTAATCCACTTGTGATCCAACCGGTTTGGATCGTGAGTACCCTCCAGGCTTTGCGCCGCGCCAACCAACCACGTCGAATGAAGAAGTGGAGTACACGGCCCCCAGACACATCTTCCTCCGTCAGCGTATAACCAGTTACCAAGTGGTAAAAAACGTGCCGAGCGGCGTCCTGCTCAGTGGCAATCGTGCAGTAAAGCTTGTCTCCCGCTTTGGCAAGGTAAGGGACTGGTACATTAACCTGCTCATCCCCCTCATGGTCCTTCATGTCGTAGGTAGGCGTGTTATGGACAATTTTCCTGTGATGCAACCTAGGGGCCAGGGCTTCACTTTCGTCTGCAGAGTAAAACGACACACCCGCTTCTTCGACAAGGGACTCCGCCGGTTTGCCTTGTGAGGTCCCTTTATACGAAACGAGGAGCGTGAACCCCATGGCCAACGTCAAGTAATTCTGTGGAATAGCAGTTTGTCTCGCCCCCGATTCACCGCTCGAATCAATAATGGGTTCAAACTGAGGTCCAGGCTTCTCTTTTGTTTCAAACGTAAAAGTGATGTCGCCGGCATCCATGCGTGCGTCGACCTTCATGGTCGAACCTGGAATTCGGGGCGGGGTAATCGTTCCGTCCACTTTGCTGGAAATCAGGGGGGCCGCCACTTCCAGTACGTTGGGTTTGACCGGTTTCGACGTCGTTACTTCGACGGAATCTGACGTAGTTTCAGGGGCTGCTTTCTCTTTAGCCATGACATGAGCTCCGTGTTCCAAGGGTTCTGCCCTCAGCCCATCCGAGGCTGAGGGACTCGCCTCAATAAGCTCTTTTTCCTTTCTTTTGCCTACTGTCAGAATTGACAGTTCTGACGCAAAACCAGGCATTGACCGACCAACAGCCCCCTCACAACCCCTCCAACTCCGCCATCAAATCACTCAACCGATCCACCTTCTCGGCACTGATCTCATTGGCCGCCAGCCCATCAATGTACTCAGCCAACTCCGCCACCGTGCTGCACTCGAACATCGCCCGCAGCGGCACATCCCGCTGCAAGGTCTTCTGCACCCGCGAGGCAATCTGCGTGGCCAGCAGCGAATGCCCGCCCAGCTCGAAGAAGTTGTCTTGCACCCCTACCCGCTCAACCTTCAGCACTTCGGCCCAGATCGCGGCCAAGGTGGTTTCCAACTCGTTGCGCGGCGCCAGGTAGTCCTGGCTTTGCAACTGGCCGATCTCCAGCGCAGGCAGCGCCTTGCGGTCGAGTTTGCCATTGGCGTTGAGCGGCAGGCGGTCGAGCCACAGCCAGTGCAGCGGCACCATGTATTCCGGCAGTTCAGCACGCAGGCGTTGCTTGATGCGGTCGAGGCGTTCGCTTGGGTTCAGTGCCTCATCCGCCGCCACCAGGTAGCCGACCAGGTGCTTGCCGTTGACGCCTTCTTGCACGCCTACCGCCGCATCGCGCAATTCCGGTTGTTCGTGCAGGCGCGCTTCGATTTCACCCAGTTCGATGCGGTAGCCGCGAATCTTCACTTGATGGTCGACACGCCCGACGTACTCCAGCACACCGTCACTGCGACGGCGCGCGAGGTCGCCGGTGCGGTAGAGGCGTTCGCCCGCTGCGCCGAACGGGTTGGGTACAAACACGGGAGCGGTGCGCAGCGGGTCGCTGACGTAACCGCGACCGACGCCCGTACCGGCAACGCATAGCTCACCCACAGCACCTTGCGGCACCAACTCCAGCGCGCCATCCAGCAGATACAAACGGTTGTTGTCGGTCGGCGTACCAATCGGCAAGTAGGTGCCACGGGTCGACGCCAGGTCGACGCGGTAGAACGCCACATCGTCCGAACATTCCGCCGGACCATAAGCGTTCACCAGCCCGATCTCGGGGTAACGCAACAACCACTGATGCGCCAGCTCCGGTGGCATCGCTTCGCCGGTTGGCAGCATCCAGCGCAGGCCATCCAGGCTGATGCGCTCCTGGGCCAACATGCCCTGGATCAGTGATGGCACGCTTTCCAGCACGGTGATCCCTTGGGTCTGAACGTGTTCGAGCAGGCCTTGGGGATCATGCGCGATGGTGTTCGGCACGATATCCACCCTTGCGCCAAACAGCGGCGCCGCCAGGAACTGCCATACGGAAATATCGAAGCTCTGCGACGCGGTCTGCGCAATCACATCTGCCTCGCTCAAGGCCAGGTACGGCACCTTGCTCAACTGGTTATTGAGCATGCCGCGCTGTTCCACCATCACGCCTTTGGGCAGGCCGGTGGAGCCCGAGGTGTAGATCACATAGGCGAGGTTGTCCGGGCGACTGTAGACGCCGGGGTTTTCGCCACGTGCCGGTATCTCTTCCCACACCAGCAACTGGCAGTCGAAACCCTCCAGCAATTCGATGGCCTGCTCGCGGGATGCTTCGGTGCAGACCAGCAACGGCGTACGACTCAGGTCGATGATGCTGCGCAGGCGCTGGCTGGGCAGGCCTGGGTCCAGCGGTAAGTAGCCTGCACCCGCCTTGAAGCTGCCGATGATCATGCCGAGCAGGTCGAGATTACGTTCGGCCAGCAATGCCACCGGCTGATCCAGACCGACACCCGCGGCTATCAGCGCATGGCCGAGGCCGTTGCTGCGCCGGTTCAGTTCGTCATAGCTCCATTGCTGATCAAGGCAACTGGCGGCAATGCGCTGTGGATGCGCGGCGACCTGTTCTTCGAACAGTTCGATGTAGCCGCGCTCCAGCGGGTAAACATGCTCACTCTGGTTGCAGCCCTCCACCAGGAACTCACGCTCCTGCTCGCCAATCAGCGGCAGGTCGGCCATGTCGCCATGGAAGCCTTGGACCAACGCCAGCAGCAGGCGCTTGAACTCGCCGAGCATGCCTTGCACGGTGGTTTCGTCGAAGTAGCGCTGGTCGTAAGACAGGTGCAGGCCCAGGTCATCGCCCGGATAACACACGGCCGTCAGCGGGAAGTTGGTGTGGGTGCGGCCGGAGTCCGAGGTGGCATTCAGGCTTTGTGCGCGGTCCAGCACCGAGACTTCCACCGGGGCGTTTTCGAACACGAACAGGCTGTCGAACAGCGGTTGGCCCTTGGGCAGTTCGCTGTGTTCCTGGATCGTCACCAGCGGCAGGTATTCGTACTCGCGCAGCTGCATATTGGCGTCGAGCAGGCCGCTCAACCACTGGCGCACGCTGCAACGCTGATCATCCTCGGGCAGTTTCACCCGCAGCGCGATGCTGTTGATGAACAGGCCGACGGTGCGTTGCATCTCCGGCATTTCCACCGGGCGGCCGGCCACGGTCACACCGAACAACACGTCGCGATCGCCGCTCAGGCGGCGCAGCACCAGCGCCCATGCCGCCTGGGCAAAAGTGTTGACGGTCAGTTGGTGAGCCTGGGCCAGTTCACGCAGTTGCGCACCGTCGCGGGCTTCGAGACGGGTGTAGCAGTCGCCCACCACCATGCCGCCGCTGTGGCCCGCGTGCTCACGCAGGAACGGCCGGTCGCTCGGGACCGGCGTGGTGCGTTCGAAGCCTTGCAGGTTCTGCTGCCACCATTGGCGTGCCTCATTCAGGTTCTGGCGTTGCAGCCAGGCGATGTAGTCGCGATAACGCGGCGGTGTGGCCAGTTGCGGGTCGCGGCCTTCACCGAGGGCCATGTAGAGCTCGAAGAAGTCATTCATCAGCAACGAACGGCACCAGGCATCGATAAGGATGTGGTGGTTGCTCATCATGAACCAGTAGCGCTCGGCGCCGACGCGGATCAGGCGCAGGTGGAACGGTGCCTGGTTGAGCAGATCGAAACCGGCTTCGCGCTCTTGCTTGAGCAGCGCTTGCAGGCGCGGCTCCTGTTCGCTTTGCGGGTCGTTGCTCCAGTCCAGGTACTCAATCGGCGTGCTGCCCGGTTTGTGGATCACTTGCAGCATGTCTTCGCCGACGTTCCAGCAGAACGAGGCGCGCAGGGCTTCGTGACGGGCGATCACCGCCTGCCAGGCCTGGGCGAAACGCTCGGGGTCGAGGGCGCTGTTGATGCGGTAGCGGTCCTGCATGTAGTAGAGGCCGGTGCCGGGCTCCAACAGGGTGTGCAGCAGCAGGCCTTCCTGCATGGGGGTCAGCGGGTAGACGTCTTCGATGGCGCTGGCGGCAATCGGCAAGCTGTCGAGTTGCGATTGGGTCAGGTGCGCCAGCGGGAAGTCGGACGGCGTGAGGCCACCGGCATCGTCTTGCAGGCAATGCGCGACCAGGCTTTGCAGCTCAGCGAGATAGGCATCTGCCAGTTCATGGATGCTCTGTTGATCATGGCGTTCGCGGCTGAAGGTCCAGCGCAGTACCAGTTCACCGCCGTACACCTGGCTGTCGACGCTCAACTCGTTGGGCAGCGGCGCGTCCGGATCATGGGCCAGGCCGGCGGGCTCGTCCAGCGGATGGAACAGCGCGTCGGCGCCGAAGCTCTGGTCGAACTGACCGAGGTAGTTGAAGGTGATCTGTGCGCTCGGCAGCGCAGCTATGCTCTGTTTGCACAGGTCATCGGCCAGGTAGCGCAGCACGCCATAGCCCAGCCCTTTATGTGGCACGCCGCGCAGTTGTTCCTTGATTGCCTTGATCGAATCGCCCTGCCCGGCGCGCGGGGTCAGGCGCAGCGGATAGGCACTGGTGAACCAGCCGACGCTGCGCGTCAGGTCGATTTCATCGAACAGGGTTTCACGGCCGTGGCCTTCCAGTTGGATCAACGCCGAAGCGTGGCCGCTCCAGCGGCACAACACGCGGGCCAAGGCGGTCAGTAACAGGTCGTTGACCTGAGTGCGGTAGGCACTTGGCGCCTGTTGCAGCAACTGGCGGGTGTGTTCGGCATCCAGGCGCACGCTGACGGTGTCGGCATCGCGATTACGCAGCGAGCCTTGCGGACGGGCCACCGGCAATACGGTTTCCGGCCCAGCCAATTGGTCTTGCCAGACGCTCAACTCTTCACGCAGGGATTCGCTGCCGGCATAGGCCTGCAAACGCGCGGCCCAGTCACGTAGGGCGCTGGTCTTGGCCGGCAGGCTGACGGACTGACCGTCGCTGAGTTGACGGTAGACGTTTTGCAGGTCTTCCAACAACACGCGCCACGACACACCGTCCACCACCAGATGATGGATCGCGATCAGCAAGCGTTGCTGCCCCTCGGGACCGTCCACCAGCAAAGCACGCAACAGCGGGCCGTGTTGCAGGTCGAGGCTGCGTTGGGTGTCGGTGAACAGCGCGGTGCAGTGCGCCATGTCGCGCACTTGCGCCTGCATCAACACGCCGCCTTCCGGCACGGCCAAATGCTCGGCGTGCCATTGCGCGTCGCGCTGGCAGAAGCTCAGGCGCAGGGCGTCGTGATGTTCCAACACTGCCAGCAGCGCTTGCTCCAGGCGATGGGGATCGAGCAGTTGTAGCGGCTTGAGGACCAGCGCCTGGTTCCAGTGCTGACGGTTCGGGATCTCGGTGTCGAAGAACCAATGCTGGATTGGCGTCAGGCCCGAAGGGCCGGTAAGCACGCCTTGCTCTGCGGTGATTTGCTCGGAGCGCGTGGCTACGGCGGCCAGGGTCTGCACGGTCTGGTGCTGGAACAGGTCACGCGGGCTGAAATGAATCCCGGCCTGCCGCGCACGGCTGACCACCTGGATCGACAGGATCGAGTCGCCACCCAGCTCAAAGAAGTTATCGTCCAGGCCGACTTGCTGCACGTTCAGCACGGCGCACCAGATCGCAGCCAGGGTGCTTTCAAGTTCATTGCGTGGCGCCACATATGTTTGGCGGTTTGCCTCAGGATCTGGTTGCGGCAGGGCACGGCGATCAAGCTTGCCGTTGGCGGTCAGCGGCATGCTGTCCAGCACGATCAAGTGCGCGGGCACCATGTAGTCCGGCAGTTGCGCCTTGAGATGGGCCTTCAGCGCGTCACGCAGCGCGCCGTGCTCGGCATCGCTGACTAGATACGCCACCAGCTGTTTGCCGCTCGGCGAATCCAGCGCCAGCACCACCGCTTCGCGCACGGCTGCATGTTCCAGCAGACGGGTTTCGATCTCGCCCAGCTCGATACGGAAACCACGGACTTTCACCTGATGGTCGATCCGCCCCAGGTACTCCACCAGGCCATCGGCGCGTTGGCGCACCAGGTCACCAGTGCGGTACAGGCGCCCGCCGTTGCGCGCAAACGGGTCCGCGACAAAACGTTCGGCGGTCATGCCCGGACGCTGGTGATACCCCTGGGCCAGGCCCGCCCCGCCGACGTACAACTCGCCGGTCGCGCCTTGCGGCACCAGGGCCAGGTCGGCGTCGAGAATGTAAGCCACGCGGTCACCGATGATGCTGCCGATCGGCACGCTGACGGCGCCCTCCTCCAACTGCTCCGGTGCAAGGCTGGCCAGCGGCATCACCACGGTTTCAGTCGGGCCATAGGCGTTGAAGAACACCTGTGGCTGGAACGCGGCACGGATGCGCTGCAAGTGTTCGCCGGTCAGGGCTTCGCCGCCGGTGATGCACATGCGCACCGGCAAGGTCTGCTGCTGAGTAGCCAACCACTGCGCCAACTGGCTGCCGTAGCTCGGGGTGAAGCCCAGGATGTTGATGCCATGGGTGCGGATCAATCCGCAGATTTCCTCGGCATCCCACTGACCCTGGGCACGCAACACCACCTGCGCGCCGCTGAGCAGCGGCACCAACAGGCGCTCAGTGGCGGCGTCAAAGTTGATCGAATAGAAGTGCAGCTCGCAGTCATCCGCGCGCATGCCAAACCGCTCGATCACCGCCGCGCAATGCATGGCGATTTCCCCGTGGGACACCACCACGCCTTTCGGCTTGCCGGTGGAGCCGGAGGTGTAGATCAAGTACGCCTGGTGTTGCGGCAGGCTGATAAGCGGCAGCGAATCGGCCGGGTAGTTGGTCAGCACCGGCAAATCATCCTCCAGACACCAGCAGGCCACGGCGGCCGGCAACTCGCCGAGGGCTTCGAACATCGCCGCATCGCTGAGCAGCAGGCCGATGCCGCTGTCTTCGATCATGTAGTGCAGGCGATCCAGCGGATATTCCGGGTCCAGCGGCACGTAGGCGCCGCCCGCCTTGAGGATCGCCAGCAGGCCGATGACCATTTCCAGGGAGCGCGGCAACGCCAGGCCGACACGCACCTGCGGGCCGACGCCACGCTCGCGCAGCATCCAGGCCAGGCGGTTGGCGCGGGCGTCGAGTTCACGGTAGCTGAGCGTCACACCAGCAAAGGTCAGCGCCGGCGCATCGCCACGGGCTGCCGCCTGCTGGCTGAACAGTGGGTGGATGCACTGATCGAGACGGTGCTCACCTTTCTCGATGCCCAGGCTGTCTTGCAACACGCGCTGCTCATCCGCGCCCAGCAACGGCAGTTCGCTGAGGCGTTGTTGCGGATCCGCGATCAAGGCTTCCAGCAGGTTGCGCCAATGCTCGGCCATGCGCGCAATGCGCGGTTCGTCGAACAGGTCGGTGCTGTAGGTCAGGCAGCAACCCAGGCGATGGTCGAGGTCGGTGACTTCCAGGTTGAGGTCGAACTTGGTCGCACGGGCATCGTTGGCCAGGTATTCGACGGTCATGCCAGCCAGTTGGCGGCTTTGCTGGAACTCCCAGCGCTGCACATTGCACATCACCTGGAACAGCGGGTTGTACGCTGCGCTGCGCGGGGGTTGCAGGGCTTCCACCAGATGATCAAACGGCAAATCCTGATGGGACTGGCCCTCGATCACGGTGTGGCGCACTTGCTCGAACAACTGAGCGACATTCATCTGCCCATTGAGCTGGCAACGCAGCACCTGGGTGTTGAGGAACGCGCCGATCAGGCCTTCGCTTTCCGGGCGAATGCGGTTGGCGACCGGAGCGCCGATACGCAGGTCGGTCTGGCCGCTGTAGCGGTAGAGCAACACAGCCAGGGTGGCGGTCATGGTCATGAACAGGGTAAGGCCGCGTTCGGCATTGAAGGCACGTACGCGGGCCGCAAGGTCGTCGCTGAGGTCGAAGCGATACAACTCGCCCTGGTGGCTTTGCACAGGCGGACGCGGACGGTCGCCGGGCAGTTCCAGCAGCGGGTGTTCATTGCCCAGTTGCGCAGTCCAGTAATCCAATTGGCGTTGACGCTCGCCGGATTCCAGCCACTGGCGCTGCCACACGCTGTAGTCGAGGTATTGCACGGGCAGCGGCGCCAGCGGCGAGTCGCGCTCGTCGATAAAGGCTTCGTACAACGCGCTGAGTTCACGGGCAAATATGTCCATGGCCCAGCCTTCGGTGACGATATGGTGCAGGGTCAGGACCAGGTAGTGTTCCTGCTCGCCGGCCTTGACCAGGCACGCACGCAACAACGGCCCGGTTTCCAGATTGAATGGCGTGTGCGCCTCGTGATCGGCCAGTTGTTGCAGGCGCGGTTGGCGTTCGGTTTCGCTCAGCGCGGAAAAATCCTGCCAGTCCATGCGCAGTCCCGTTTGCGGCGAAACCTTCTGATAGGCCACACCGTCGACGCTCGGGAACGTCGTGCGCAGCGTTTCGTGGCGCATGATCAGCGCTTGCAACGCCGCCTCGAAACGTCCCACATCCAGCACGCCGCGCAGGCGCGCCATGCCGCCGACGTTATAGGCCGGGCTGTCCGGTTCCATCTGCCACAGGAACCACATGCGCTGCTGGGAATAGGACAACGGCACCGGTTGGCTGCGGTCGACCTTAGCGATGGCAGTCTGTTGGTTGCGCTGGCCCGACGCTTGGATCAGGCCGACCTGCTCGGCAAACGCCCCCAACTCACTGGCTTCGAACAGGGTGCGCAACGGCAGCTCGACGTCACACGCGTGGCGGGTGCGAGAGATGATCTGCGTGGCCAGCAACGAATGGCCGCCCAGGGCGAAGAAGTCATCGCGCAGGCCGATGCTTGGCAGGCCGAGGACTTCGCGCCAGATGGCGGCGATCTGCTGTTGCAGCGCGGTTTCGGGTTCGACATGTTCACGCACTTGCCACACCGGTTCCGGCAATGCACGGCGGTCCAGCTTGCCGCTGGGGCTCAGCGGCATGGCGTCCAGACGCATCAGCAGCGCGGGCACCATGTACTCCGGCAGCTCGGCGGCCAGGGCGGTTTTTACATTTTCCTCATCCAGTTCGCCCTGGGCGGTGAAGTAACCGATCAACTGCCCGTCACGCACCCGCACCACGGCTTGGGCGATACCCTCCAGGGCGAGCATGCGCGCTTCGATTTCTTCCGGCTCCACACGAAAGCCGCGCAGCTTGACCTGCTGATCAAGCCGACCGAGGTACTCGATCACGCCGTCGGCATTCCAACGGGCGCGGTCACCGGTGCGATACAAGCGTGCGCCTGCTTCACCATATGGATCGGCAACAAAACGCTCCGCCGTCAACCCGGCACGTCCGAGGTAACCGCGGGCCAGGCCGATTCCGCCGATGCACAGCTCACCCGGCACGCCCAACGGCACAGGGTTGAGCTGTTCATCCAGCACACGACAGATCACATTGCCCAGCGGCCGGCCAATCGGCGAGCGCTCGCCGTCTTCGGCGCGGCAGTGCCAGTGAGTCACGTTGATCGCGGTTTCGGTCGGGCCATAACGGTTGTGCAATTGCACCGCTGGCAACTGTGCCAACACACGGTTGCGCAACTCGGCGGGCAAGGCTTCGCCGCCGGAGAACAGGCGACGCAGGCTGGTGCATTCAGCCACCAACGGCTCGTCGATAAACAACTGCAACAGCGGCGGCACAAAGTGCAGCGTGGTCACGCCGTGTTCCTGCACCAGCTGCGCGATGCGATGTGGGTCGCGATGCTCACCAGGGCCAGCCAGCACCAGACGGCATCCGGTAATCAGTGGCCAGAAGCATTCCCACACCGACACGTCAAAACTGATCGGCGCCTTTTGCATCAGCACGTCGGTTTCATTGAGTTGATAAGTGGCCTGCATCCACTGCAAGCGCTCGGCCAAAGCCGCATGCGTATTGCCCACGCCTTTGGGCTGGCCGGTGGAACCGGAGGTGTAGATCACGTAGGCGAGGTTATCGCCGTGCAGGTGCAGGCCGGGCGGCTGGGTTGGCCAGCTATCGAGGTGCAGGCTGTCCATGGCGATCACGCAAACGCCTTCGGCACTCGGCACCTGTTCCAGCAGCGCAGTCTGGGTCAGCAGCAGGTGTACGCCACTGTCCTTGAGCATGTAGGCCAGGCGCTCGGCGGGGTAATCCGGGTCCAGCGGCACGTAGGCGCCACCGGCCTTGATGATCGCCAGCAAGCCGACCAGCAATTGCGGCGAACGCTCGGCGGCGATGGCCACGCACACGTCCGGGCCGACGCCTTTGTCGCGCAGGTAATGGGCCAGGCGGTTGGCCTGGGTGTGCAGTTGGGCGAAGGTCAGGCTACCGCCGTCCCAGACCAGCGCGGTGGCGTCCGAGGTCTGCTGGTTAAGCAGCTCAGGCAGCCACTGCTGGGCTGGCGCGCAGGGTGCTTCGCTGTAAAGCGCCTGTTCGTCGTGTTGCATCAGCGCAAGGTCGCCGATGGCTTGCTGGGGCTGCTCGCAGACGGCGTGCAACAGGTTGATGTAGTGCTCGGCCAGGCGCTGGATGGTCGCGTTTTCGAACATTTCATCGGCGTAGTCGAACGACAGGCTCAGGCGCCCGTTGCGGTCTTCTTCGGTGTGCAGTTGCAGGTCGAACTTGGCTTCGCGACTGTGCCACGGCAACTCGTCGGCGAGCATGCCCGGCAGGCGACGCAAAGCGCTGAGGTCGCGTTGCTGATGGTTGAACATGACCTGGAACAGGCCCTGCTCGCGGGCCTGCGGGAAGGCTTCCAGCAGTTGTTCGAACGGCAGGTCCTGATGGGCTTGGGCACCCAGCGCCGCCTGGCGTGTCGCGGCCAATAGCTCGTTGAACGGCAGGCGTCCATCCAGCTCGGCACGCAACACGAGGGTGTTGATGAAGAAGCCGACCAGGCCTTGGGTTTCCTGGCGCGGGCGGTTGGCGTTGGGCACGCCGATGCGAATGTCGCGCTGGCCGCTGTAGCGATGCAGCAGGCTTTGGAATGCCGCCAACAGCAGCATGAATGGGGTGGACTCGTTGGCCTGGGCTGTCTGGCGAATCGCGTCGCTGAGGCTCGCGCCAAGCCGCACGGTGTGGCGTGAGGCACTGTGACAGTGGTGTGCCGAGCGCGGGTGGTCGGTCGCCAGGCTGAGGGTGGGATGCTCTTCACCCAACTGCGCTTTCCAGTACGCCAGTTGACGCAGGCCTTCACCTTCGGCCAGCCATTGGCGCTGCCAACTGCCGTAGTCGGCGTATTGCAGGGCCAGGGGCGGCAGTTCCAGGGTTTGGCCTTGGGCTGCGGCGGCGTAGAGGCGCGAGAATTCGTCGATCAAAATATTGAGCGACCAGCCGTCGGCGATGATGTGGTGCAGCGTCACCAGCAGTTGGTGATCTTCATCGTCCAGGCGCACCAGGGTCACCCACAGCAGCGGGCCTTTTTCCAGGTCGAACTGGGTGCGCGCTTCGTCTTCGCGGATCTGTTGCGCACGGGCTTCGCGCTCGGCAACGGGCAGGTCGCTGAGGTCGATGACTTGCAGCTCGAAATCCGCTTTGGCGTCGACACGCTGGAAAGCCTGGCCGTCGCGCTCATAGAAGCGCGTACGCAGGGCTTCGTGGCGCTGGATCAATTGCTGGAAGCTGGCGCGCACGGCGTCTTCATCCAGCTCACCGCGCAGGCGCAGGGCGCCGGGGATGGTGTAGGCGCTGCTGCGGGGGTTCAGTTGCCAGGTGATCCACAGGCGGTTCTGTGCCAGGGATTGGGGCAGTTCCTCCTGGCGCGACAAGCTGTGAATCGCGCCTTCGGCGACGCCACCGTCTTGCTGCAACTGCGCAACGTTGGCGGCGAAGCCTTCCAGAGTCGGCGCTTCGAACAGCATGCGCAGGTTCAGTTCCAGGCCGAGGGTTTCGCGCAGGCGTGCGACCACCTGGGTGGCGGTGATGGAGTTGCCGCCGAGCAGGAAGAAATGATCATCGGCGGCAACGCTTGCGATGTTCAGTTGCTCACACCAGATCGCCGCAATCTGGTTGTGCAACTCGGATTCCAGCGCCCCATCGCTCGCCTGCGTTTGCAGGTCGGGGAACTGGGCATAACTGTCGAGGCTGCCGTCCTTGTGACGAAGCGCACAGGCTGCGCGCTGCACTTTGCCGCTGGAGGTCTTCGGCAAGGCGCCGGGGTTGAGCAGCACCACCACGCTTGGCGCCTCTTGATACGCCTCGGCGACAGCCTGGCGGATCGCCTTGATCAGCGCTTCAGGCGGTAGGATTTTCTGCACGCTGCGGCTGATTTCGGCGGCAATGCCGATACCTTCCAGGCCCTGTTCATTCACCGCAAATGCCGCAACCCGCCCTTTGCGCACCACTTCCACTTCGCGCTCGATGGTCTGCTCGATGTCCTGGGGATACAGGTTGTGGCCGCGTACGATCAGTAAATCCTTGAGGCGACCGGTGATATACACCTCGCCGTCACGGATGAAGCCCAGGTCGCCCGTGCGCAGCCAGGTACGACCAGCGTGCTCTACGAAGGTCTTGGCGGTGGCTTCGGGGTTGCGCCAGTAGCCGTGGGCGATGCTCGGGCCGGTGGCCCAGAGTTCGCCGACGCTGTTGTCGCCCAGCTCGGCGAGGGTGTAGGGGTCCGCGATCAGCACCGCGTGTTCCGGCTGGCTGGTGCCGCAGCTCATGATCGCACTGCCCTGCCCCGGTTCGGCGCGGTTGGCGGCCAGGGCCTGCTCGTCGACACGCAGCGCTGGGATGCCATGGCCACGGCTGCCGCCTGCGACAAACAGGGTCGCCTCGGCCAGGCCGTAGGAGGCAAAGAAATTGTTCGGGGTAAAACCGCAGGTGGCGAACTTCTCGGCGAAACGTTCCAGGGTGTCGAGGCGGATCGGTTCGGAACCGGAATAGGCCACGCGCCATTGGCTCAGATCCAGGCGTTCCAGGGCCGTCTCGCTGACCCGTTCGCTGCACAGGCGATAGGCGAAATCCGGACCGCCGCTGATGGTACCGCCGTATTCGCTGATCGCTTCCAGCCAGCGCAAGGGGCGACCGAGGAAGTAAGCCGGCGACATCAGCACGCAGGGCACGCCACTGAAGATCGGTTGCAGCAGGCCGCCGATCAGGCCCATGTCGTGATACAGCGGCAGCCAGCTGACGATCACGTCATCCGGGTTCAGGTCGATGCCAAAACCGCGACGGATCAACACTTCGTTGGCGACCAGGTTGCCGTGGCTGACTTGTACGCCCTTGGGAAGCGCGGTGGAGCCAGAGGTGTATTGCAGGAACGCGATGTCGTCCGGATGCAGGTCAGGGGCGACCCAATGGCCGAGGTTTTCCAAGCTATCGACGCTCAATACCGGCGGCGCGTTTTCGATCTGCGACAAGCCATCGGCGAGGCTGGCGATGGTCAGCAACAGGCGCGGCTCGGCATCGCTGATGATCGACAGCAGGCGCTCCTGATGGTGACGACGGGTGGACTCCGGTGGATAGGCCGGCACTGCAATCACACCCGCGTAGAGGCAACCAAAGAACGCCGCAACGTAATCCGGGCCGCTGGGAAACAACAGCACGGCACGGTCACCCTGGTCCGCATTGGCTTGCAAGGCGGCGGCGATGGTGCGGGCGCGCTGGTCCAGGTCGCGGTAACTGAGCACAACGCTGTGCTCGGCGGACTCGGCAAGGAAGCGCAGGGCGACCTGGTCCGGGGTCTGCGCGGCGCGACGTTGAAGGGACTGGACCAGGGTGCGGGGAAGTTCGAAGGCGTCCATCATGGGGTTCCTGCCTGAAATCGGCTTACGGGAAATTCAAGAATTCGGGGGGCTTGTTCAGCCGACGGCGAGTGACCGTGCCGTGCCATTGCGCCAGCGGGCCAGGTGTTCGTCGGCGTAGCGCCGCATGCAGCGCAGCACGGCGCTTTCGTGTTGCATGAGGAAGAAGTGGTGGCCGTCGAACATGTCCAGGGAAAAGCCGCTGGCGGCGTCGAGCTGCCAGTCGAGCAACTGGTCGGCGCGCACGCTGTCCTGCTTGCCGCCAAACACGTGGATCGGCATGCCCAGCGGTGCGCGCTCGCCGTAGGTGAAGCTGCCGCACAACAGGAAATCGGCGCGCAGGATCGGCAGCATCAACTGCATCAACTCGGGGTTGGCCAAGGCCTCTTCGGCGGTGCCTTGCAGTTCGCGCAGACGGGCGATCAGTTGTTCATCGGTCTTTTCGATGGCGTACTCGCTGACGTCGCGACGCGCCGGTCCGGCCGTTCCGGAAGCGAAGAGGGCAAGCGGCGGCGGCACGTTGCGCGCACGCAACGCATGCGCCAATTCGAAGGCGAGCAGGCCCCCAAGGCTGTGACCGAACAAGGCGTAGGGGCCGCTCAAGTCGTGGCTGATTTCGTCCGCGAGCTGGGCCGCCAAGGCCTTGATATCGCGCTGCAACGGCTCGTCCATGCGCATGCCACGCCCGGGCAACTCCAGCGGACACACCTGCAACCATTCAGGCAGGGCCCGGCGCCAGCGCGCATAAACCATGGCGCTGGCGCCCGAATAGGGCAGGCAGAACAGGCGCAGTCGGGTCGGCGTACTCATTGAGTGACGACTCCAAACTGAAACGCGCTGTATGCACGATAGAAACCCATTTCGTCCTCCTGCGGGTGCTGATCCTTGGCCGTATTGCTAACGGACCTGTCACCCAGAAGAACGGACGGCACCGGCAAATAATTAGTCGCCGGGTACGAGAGAGACGTGGTTCACACCTAACAAGAAAGCATAAGATTAGTTCGCCTTCTCATTTGACAATCATTATCATTCAGCATAATTTGTTGCCCGATGTGTAGGAGGCCTCAGCAAGGACGCCCTCCCCTAACCTCTTTTGCGACAAGGTGATTTCCATGACGGAACAAGTATCCACAGGCAGGTGCGACTCACCGCTTCTCCAGGCATTCGTCGATAATCGGCTGATTCTGGTGAAGATCGCGGCGCGCATTACCGGCTGCCGCTCCCGTGCAGAAGACGTAGTGCAGGACGCCTACTTCCGGCTGCAGTCGGCACCGACGATCACGTCATCGTTCAAGGCTCAATTGAGTTATCTGTTCCAGATCGTGCGCAACCTGGCCATCGATCACTACCGCAAGCAGGCCCTGGAGCTCAAATACTCCGGGACGGAAGAGGAAGGCTTGAATGTGGTTATTCACGGCGCTTCACCGGAAACCTCGCACATCAACTTCAACACCCTGGAAAACATCGCCGACGCCCTGACGGAGCTGCCGCAACGCACGCGCTACGCGTTCGAGATGTACCGTTTGCACGGCGTCCCGCAAAAGGACATCGCCAAGGAACTCGGCGTGTCGCCGACCCTGGTGAACTTCATGATCCGGGATGCGCTGGTGCACTGCCGCAAGGTGTCGGGGAGCCATAGCGATACGTTTGCACGTCGGGTTTGACGCTCAGCAGAGTGATCTGACACTCAGCAAATTAAATG
>NZ_JBBGYS010000060.1:0-38824 GCF_037479595.1 Pseudomonas sp. MYb541
CCCCCCCCCCCCCCCCCCCCCCCCCCCCCCCCCCCCCCCCCCCCCCCCCCCCGGGGGGCGTCACAGGGTGGACAGGAAGGTGCTGTTGTTGGCCTGCCATTCGATGATGTCGATACGGATACGTTTTTTGTCGAGTTTTCCTACACTCGTCTTGGGAATTTCAGTAACAACGGCAATCTGGCTCGGAATCGCCCACTTACTCAAGTGGCCCAACTCCACGAACGGCTTGAGGTGTTCCTTGAGCTCACGGGCCCCTATCACATGGCCATCACGCACCACCAGCAAGGCAAACGGGCGCTCGCCCCACTGCGGATCGGCAATGCCCACCACCGCTACTTCGCGTACCGCCGGGTGGCGGCTGACCAGGTCTTCGAGGGCCAGGGACGAGATCCACTCACCGCCGGTCTTGATCACATCCTTGATGCGGTCGCGGATGTCGATCACACCGAAAGCATCCAGCGTGGCGACGTCGCCGGTGTGCATCCAGCCGCCTTCCCACAGCTCGGCGCCCTTTTGCGGCTCGTTGAAATAGCCTTCGCTGAGCCATGGCGCGCGCAGCACCAGCTCACCCTGGGACTCACCGTCGGCCGGTAGGAAGTTGCCGTCGCCATCAATGATCGCGGCGTCCACCAACGGCCCGGGCACGCCCGCCTTGATGCGGTAAGTCGTGCGTTCATCCTCGCTGCCAGCCATCAACTCTTCGTTGAGGTGGGCGCAGGACACCAGCGGCCCGGTCTCGGACATGCCATACGCGGCGGTCAACTGAATGCCACGCGCCTTGGAGGCTTCATACAGCGAACGATTGAGCGCACTGCCGCCGATGACGATTTTCCAGCCACCGAAATCCACGTCCTGGGCAGCCTTGGCATTGAGCACCATTTGCAGGATGGTCGGTACGCAGTGGGAAAAAGTGACCTTTTCCTTGCGCCACAGCTCCACCAGGTATTCCGGGTCGTAGCGGCCAGGGTAGACCTGCTTCAGGCCGAGCATGGTCGCCACGTACGGCAAGCCCCAGGCGTGCACGTGGAACATCGGCGTGATCGGCATGTACACGTCATTGGTGCCAAGTAACCGCACGCTGTCGACGCTGCCCATAATGGTCGCCACACCGATGGTGTGCAGCACCAACTGGCGGTGGGTGAAATACACGCCTTTGGGGTTACCGGTGGTGCCGGTGGTGTAGAAGGTGGTGGCAACGGAGTGTTCGTCGAAGTCCTGGAAGTCATACTTCGGGCTGGCGGCGGCGAGCAGTGTTTCGTACTCGCCCACCAGGTTGGGCAGCTCGGCGGTCTTGGACTCGCCATCGGTGAGCAGCAGGGTCTTGTCGACCGTGGTCAGGTGCCCGGCAATTGCCTGGTAAAGCCCCACGAACTCACTGTTGACCAGCACAAAGCGGTCCTCGGCGTGGTTCATGGTGTAGAGGATCTGTTCCGGCGACAGGCGCACGTTGATGGTGTGGATCACCGCGCCAATCATCGGGATGGCAAACATGCATTCCAGGTAACGATGGCTGTCCCAGTCCATCACCGCCACGGTATCACCGGCCTTCACGCCCGCTTCAGTCAGCACATTGGCCAGGCGCGCAACGCGCTCGATCAGGGTGGGGTAGGTGTAGCGCAGTTTGTCGCGGTAGACGATTTCCCGGGTCTTTTCATAGCGGGTGCCGGACATCAACAGGCGTTTGATCAACAGCGGGTATTGGTACGCACCTTCGGCGGGCGGGATAACACGGGTCTGCAACATACGAATCCCTTTTATGACTGCACGGTCTTGGCTGAAAGAACTGCACTGTAGAGCGCATATGTTTCAGCCAAATCAGCCAAAGGAATGATTTGCAGCCCCCAATGAATGCTAGCTTTGCGCCAGCATCCAGCCTATTTCATGCTGGTGAATGCCAGTTTCACGCCGATGGCAATCAACACCGCGCCCATGGTCCGATCAAACCAGTGGCCCATCCGCGCAAACCCGGCGCGCACGCGTTGCTGGCTGAACAGCATCGCCACCAGGCAGAACCACAGCGCCGTCGCCACTGCCAGGTACACACCGTAACCGGCCTGGATCGCTAGCGGTGTGTGGGGGTTGATCACCACGGTGAACAACGACAGGAAGAACAGCGTGGCCTTGGGGTTCAAGCCATTGGTCACGAAACCGGCGGTAAACGCACCACGCGGCGTGCGCTCGCCCGCTTCGCGATGCAACTCGCCCTCAGCTACAGGCTTGGCCGGCTGCGCGCGCAGGGCCTTGAAGCCGATGTACAGCAGGTAGGCGGCGGCCGCCCATTTCAGGGCGTTGAACAGCACGATGGACTGGGACACGATCAAGCCGATACCGAGCAACGAATAACCCACGTGCAGAAAAATCGCCGAGCCGACGCCCAGCGCAGTCCAGGTTCCGGCGCGACGGCCGTGGGTCACGCTTTCACGCACCACTACCGCGAAATCCGGGCCGGGGCTGGCCACCGCCAACAAGTGAATCAGGGCTACGGTCAAAAATTCGGCGGCGTACATGCTCACTCCAATTAAGTAACTGATTATTTCATCTGATAGGCTCGGGAGATTACGCCTTCGAACCCTGTCGCAAAAGGTACAGTTGATGACGAACAATCGCCGCGCCGTCTTCCTTGATCACCCGTCCCTGGACCTGGGGGACCTCGACCTCAGCGAGCTGCGAGACACCTTCAGCGAGTTGCAGCTGTTTACCGGCACCACGCCGCAGAATGTGATTGAACGCGTGCAAGGTGCCCACGTGGTCATCAGCAACAAGATCGCCCTCAACACCGCAACCCTGGCGGCCTGCCCGGACCTCAAGCTGATCCTGGTGTCGGCCACCGGCACCAACAACGTCGACCTCGACGCCGCCCGCGCCCATGGCATCACCGTGAGCAACTGCCAGGGCTATGGCACGCCGTCGGTGGCGCAGCACACGATCATGCTGTTGCTCAACCTGGCGACGCGCTTGAAGGATTACCAAAGAGACGTGAGCGCCGGCAAGTGGCAGGAGGCCAAGCAGTTCTGCCTGCTGGACCATCCGATTGTGGAACTGGAAGGCAAGACCCTCGGCCTGCTCGGCCATGGCGAATTGGGCGGCGCCGTCGCGCGACTGGCTGAAGCGTTCGGCATGCGTGTCCTGCTCGGCGCGATTCCAGGCCGCCCGGCCCGCGCTGACCGCGTGCCGCTGGATGAGTTGCTGGCGCAGGTGGACGCACTCACCCTGCACTGCCCGCTCAACGAACACACCCGCGACTTTATCGGCGCCCGCGAGCTGGCGCTGCTCAAACCTGGCGCGTTTGTGGTCAACACGGCGCGCGGTGGTTTGATCAATGAGCAGGCCCTGGCGGACGCCTTGCGCAGCGGCCATCTGGGCGGCGCGGCCACCGATGTACTGAGCGTGGAACCACCGGTGGATGGCAATCCGCTGTTGGCCGGTGACATCCCTCGGCTGATCGTGACCCCACACAACGCCTGGGGCAGTCGCGAAGCGCGCCAGCGCATCGTCGGCCAACTGGCGGAAAACGCCCGGGGCTTTTTCAACGGGGCCCCGCTGCGCGTCGTCAGTTGATAAACTGCGCCCCTTTTCAAGGAGCAGACCATGGATCCGCGCAGTGAAGTACTGCTTCGCCAGGCCGAACTTTTTCAAGGCAACCTGCTGTTGGTGGGGTTGCCTGCCGACGACCTGCTGGGTCGTCTACCCAACGCTCACGGCTGGTGTTGGCATGCCGGTGATCAGGCGGCGCTCGATGCACGCTTCCCTGAACGCAGCCAGTTCGGCGTAAACGTGCCGGAGCGGGCGTTTGATACCGCAGTGATCTTCCTGCCCAAGTCCAAGGACCTCACCGACTACCTGCTCAACGCCGTGGCCTCGCGCTTGCCCGGCGCCGAGCTGTTTTTGGTCGGCGAGAAGAAAGCCGGGATCGAAAGCGCCGCCAAACAGCTAATCCCCTTCGGCAAACCGCGCAAACTCGACAGCGCGCGGCATTGCCAACTGTGGCAGATCACCGTGGTCAACGCCCCGCAAGCGGCTGAGCTGGAGAGCCTCGCGCAGGTCTTCGACGTGCCGTTGGCCGAGGGCCCGCTGAAGGTGGTGAGCTTGCCGGGGGTGTTCAGCCACGGGCGCCTGGATCGTGGCACCGAGCTGCTGCTGGAACATCTGGACAAACTGCCAAGCGGTCATCTGCTGGACTTTGGTTGTGGCGCTGGCGTGCTGGGGGCTGCGGTCAAACGGCGCTATCCGCACAACATGGTGACGATGCTCGACGTGGATGCCTTCGCCGCCGCCAGCAGTCGCTTGACCCTGGCCGCCAATGGTCTGGAAGCCGAGGTATTGACCGGCGATGGCATCGACGCGGCACCGATGGGTTTGAACGCGATTTTGAGCAATCCACCGTTCCATGTCGGTGTGCATACCGATTATTTCGCCACTGAGAACCTGCTGCGAAAAGCGGCGAAACACCTGGCAAAAGGCGGCGAACTTCGCCTGGTTGCCAACAGCTTCCTCAAGTACCAACCACTGATCGAAGAGCACCTGGGCGTGTGCGCGATCAAGGCCGAGGGCAACGGTTTTCGCATCTACCGTGCCAAGCGCGGCTGACGGGCGTTTGAAAAAGAAGGCTTGCCGAATGGATTTTGCCTAGGCAGAATCCGCTCCGTCCTAGGGGAGTAGTCTCCCACGAGCGCCACGCTCGTCCGGCATACGTCAACATACTTGGTCAGCAGACCATGGCGTATGCGACCCAGGAGTCCGCACAGACGGACCGGGGTTTGACAAGACCTATGACACGCACACCTTACCCGGGGCGGGAAGGCTGTACGTGTCATAGCCGTGTCGACCCGCCCCTGGAAACTTACCTGATGCTGGATTCATTACTCGTTCCTACCGCAATCGTTGCCTTGGCCGAAATCGGCGACAAGACGCAACTGCTCGCGCTCATCCTTGCCGCACGCTTTCGCAAACCCTGGCCGATCATCGCCGGCATCGTCGCCGCGACCCTGGCCAACCATGCGGCCGCTGGTGCAGTGGGAGCCTGGTTCGGCAGTTTCTTCTCGGATGCAGTGTTGCACTGGATCCTCGCAGCGAGTTTCTGCGCCACGGCCTTGTGGACACTGGTTCCAGACAAACTCGACGATGACGAAGCCAGCACCACACGCAAATTCGGCCCGTTCCTGACCACACTGATCGCATTCTTCCTCGCGGAAATCGGTGACAAGACGCAGATCGCCACGGTGATGCTGGCGGCGCAGTACCCGGAGTTGTGGCTGGTGATTATCGGGACGACCCTGGGCATGCTGATTGCCAACGTGCCGGTGGTCTTGGCGGGGAATTTTGCAGCGGAGAAACTGCCGTTGACCTTGATTCGTCGACTGGCGGCGTCAGCGTTTTTCATCCTAGCGATTGTGGCCGTGTACAAAGCCATGCAAAGCAGCGGCTGGATCTAAGGCTGCAAACCCGATCCCTGTGGGAGCTGGCTTGCCTGCGATGGCAGCAACCCGGTGCAACTGAGAGACCGAGCCGCCTGCATCGCGGGCAAGCCCGGCTCCCACATTGATCTGCGTTAACTCAGGATTTTTTTGCCTGCTGGTAGAGCGGCATCACCTTCGGAATCGCCGCCTGCAACGAGGCGATTCGGCTGTCGGACGCCGGGTGAGTACTCATGAACTCCGGCGGCGCACCTTCCGAAGCCTTGGCCATCTTGTTCCACAGCGTGATAGCCGCGTTCGGGTTGTAGCCGGCACGGGCCGAGAGCTCCAGGCCGATCAGGTCCGCTTCGTTTTCATTGCTGCGGCTGTTGGGCAAGGTCATGCCGTAGTTGGCCACGGTATCGGCTAATGCCAAGCTGTCTTGGCCGAGGCCGAACAACGCACCGGCGCCCTGCTTGGCCATCTCGATCCCGTAGGCCTTGGACATGGCTTCACGGCCGTGTTCACGCAAGGCGTGGGCGATTTCATGGCCCATCACGGCGGCCAGCTCGTCATCGGTGAGCTTGAGGTTGTCGATCAAGGCGCTGTACACGAAGATCTTGCCGCCAGGCCCGCAGTTGGCGTTCATCTCGTCGCTCTTGATCAGGTTCACTTCCCACTTCCACTGCGCAGCATCCGCACGGAACGTCGGCGCCTGGGCGATCAAGCGGTTGGCGATGGCCTGCACGCGCTTGGCGTTGGCGCTGGTCTTGTCCAGTTGGCCCTTGCTGCTGGCCTCCCCCAGGGTCTGCTGGTAGGACTGGGCATACATCTGGTCGACTTCCTGGCTCGACAGCATGCTGAACATGTACTGCTTGCGCTCAACCCCAACGGCGCCGCCGCTGGTGGTGTTGACCGACTGACACCCGGCCAGCAGCATCGCTGCAACCAGACCGCTAACTACCAATGACTTCTTCATGAACCTCTCCCTGAAAACACGCCCTTAAAACATGGCGCGTATCGTAGGCGCTCGTTTGTATCGACGCCAGATACACCAGACGTGTAACCGCTGATTTTCGGATACATCCCACGGCCCCAATAACGGCGACGGGCTTTCCATTTGCGACACCCCGAACATTTTTGCAGGCCCCCCCCTCATGCCCAGCGCGCCCGTGGCCGATACAAAAAGGCGGATTCTCTCCCCTGTGCCCGGAGTTTTCATGAAATTCAAGTCGATCCAATTTTCTGTCGCGGCACTGGCCGGGGCGATTGTCCTGAGCGTGGTCGCGGTGCTGGTGCTGTACGCCTTGTTTGCCGGAGCGCGGACCCAGGAAATGGTGCAGGATCGCACCCAGGTGCAATTCGACCAGATCATCGAGCAGCGCCTGACCGCCCTGGCGCAAACCCAGGCCACCTTGATCCAGCGCGAACTGGAAGCCCCCTTGGTGACCGCCAAGAGCCTGGCCACCGCCAACGCCCTGCTCGGCATGAAAGACGCCAAGGGCGAGCCGGCCCTGCAAATCGGCCGCGAGCAACTGATCAACCTGCTGCATGAAACCGTGGTGCGTAACCCGAAGATCCTCGGCGCCTACATCGGCTGGGAGCCCAATGCGATCGATCACAACGACGCAGCCTACGTGAACACCCCCATTGTCGGCATGGCCGCAGACGGCCGCTTCCTTCCCTGGTGGTATCGCAACGCCGATGGCAGCCTGGGCCTGGACAAGCTCGCCGATGTCAACGACCAGAACATCCTCTCCACTGGCGTGCGCGCCAGTGAGTACTACCTCTGCTCCAAGGAAAACAAAAAGGCCTGCGCCATCGACCCTGCCCCTTATAAGGTGGGCAACGCGATGGTGATGCTGGCTTCGTTCATCGAACCGATCATGATCGACGGCACCTTCCAAGGCATCGTCGGTGCCGACCTGTCGGTCAACTTCATCCAGGACATGCTCACCAGCGCCGATCAAAAACTCTACAACGGCGCCGGTGAACTCGCGCTGATCTCCAGCAACGGTCGCCTGGTGGCCTACACCAAGGACGCCAGCAAGCTCGGCGAAAAGGCCACCGACCTACTCGACAACAATGAACTGGCCAACCTCGGCCAGTTGAAAGTCGGCGAAGTGCGCTACGACATCGACAAGGAACACGGGCATATCGAACTGTTCCTACCGTTCAATATCGGCCAGGCCGACGCACGCTGGACGCTAATGCTGCAACTGCCCCTCAGCGCCGTGATGGCCGATTCGCAGAAGCTGCAAAGCGACCTGGAAGCCCAGCGCAAGACTGACATCTTCGGCATGACCATCGCCGGTTTGTTGATCGCCGGTATCGGCTTGCTGGTGATCTGGCTGGTCGGCCACGGCATTGCTCGTCCGCTCAAGCAAATGGTCGCGATGCTCAATGACATCGCCCAGGGCGAAGGCGACCTGACACGGCGCCTGACCAGTGACCGCGCCGATGAACTGGGCGCGATCGCCAGCGGCTTCAACACCTTCTTGATCAAGCTGCAGGGCATGATCACCCAGGTGGTGAGTTCGGTGCAGAAGGTCAGCGATTCGTCAGAGCACACCGCCGACATCGCGATCCGCACCAACCAGGGCGTACACAAACAGATGGTGGAAATCGACCAGGTCGCCACCGCTGTGCATGAGATGACCGCGACTGCGCAAGATGTTGCGCGCAACGCCACCCAGGCCGCCCAAGCCGCCAGCCACGCCGACCAGGCCGCCAGCCAGGGCATGCGCATTGTGCGCGACACCTCCACCTCCATCGGCGCACTGGCCGAGGAAATCGGCAAGGCAGTCGGTGTCGTGCAGGCGTTGGCCAAGGACAGCGAGAACATCAACGCCATCCTCACGGCGATTCGCGGGATTGCCGAACAGACCAACCTGCTGGCGCTCAATGCGGCCATCGAGGCGGCGCGGGCTGGCGAGCAAGGCCGTGGGTTTGCCGTGGTCGCCGACGAAGTGCGCAACCTGGCGCAAAAGACCCAGAAGGCCACCGAAGAAATCCAGACCATGATCCAGCAGTTGCAACAAGGCACGCGGGACGTGGTGCGGGTGATGGAGGACAGCCAGAACCGCACCGATGAAAGCGTGCAACACGCGGCCAAGGCGGCCGAAGCGCTGGAAACGATCACCCAGGCAGTCTCGGTGATCAACGACATGAACACCCAGATCGCCAGTGCCGCCGAAGAACAGAGCGCGGTGGCCGAGGACATCAATCGCAACGTGATCAATATCGGCCAGGTGGCCAATGAAGTAGCAGGCGGCGCGGATGAATCCAGCGCGGCCAGTGCAGACTTGACCAAGCTGGCGGAGCAGCAGCGCCGGCTGATCAATCAGTTCAAGGTCTAAGCCGGGGTCAGGCACTCCGGCCCGTTGAGCTTCGGATCGTTGACCATGTTGGCCAGCACTCGCTCGCGCAACGCGACGGGTTCACTGGCCAGCAGGCCTTGCAATACATGCAACGGCGTCTCGGGATTGAGCCAGGCTGCCTGCCCGGCCTCATCCAGAATCAGCGGGCGACGCTGGGCCTGCGCCGCTTGGGTCACCACCGCCGTGCTCAGCCACACCTGCTCCTGCACCGGATATGCTTCCCAGATCGCGGCGAAAAACAACGTGGAGCCCTCCCCCGGCGTCAGCCAGTACGGGCGTTTACGCTGGGTGCCGCGCCATTCGTAGAACCCATTGGCGGGCAGCAGGCAACGGCGCTGACGGAACGCTTCGCGGAACATCGGTTGTTCGGCCAGGGTTTCGGCGCGGGCATGGGCGGGCGTGCGGGAAAGATCGGTCAACCACGGCGGCGTAAGGCCCCAACGGGCGCGGGCCAGCGTGCGCTGGCCGTCGGTGGCGCGCTGGATCAGCACCGAATCATTCGGGGAGATGTTCCACTGAGCCTGCTGGTCGGCCGGGAAGCCCGGCAAGGCAGCGAAGGCGGGATTCCAGCGAAACAGGGCATAACGTCCACACATGGGGCAACACGACTCTTGGGTAAACCGACCGACAGCCTAACAGACCAGCACGTCGGGGAAGCTGTCGGGTTCGTCACCGGGTAGCGGTTGTGCGCCGATGTAGGCGGTAATCAGCTCGCGGGCATCCGCAGCCCGGTCATTGTCCACCTCCAGGCCCAGCAGGCCGAAGATGGGCAATTCGCCGGTACCGCCGAGCAAATGCCGACCCACCAGGTGCGCCTCGATGCCTTCGCTGGCGAGCATCTGTTGCAGCAGCTCGCCTTCCATCAGGTTTTCCGGTTCGTAGATTCGCTGCATGGATGTATCCGTTATTCGTTTTCACTTCGGGTTTCGAGCATCCACTCGTCACCATGCACCTGCAGATCGAAAGTGATCGGCCGGCAACAGACCTGGCAGTCTTCAATATACGTCTGGTCACCGCCAGACAAATCCACGGTTGTCTCGACCTCTTCACCGCAATAAGGACAATCGTACGTCGCATTTTCCAGCATCGCAGCCTCCAAGGTGACTTGTGCGTATAATCGCCGGTCTATTTACAGGGCTATTTCCGGCTGGGGCCATTCCTCAGTCCGCACCCTGGTATTTCCTTTACTTACCCTAGCCGTTTCTAACAAGAGAGCATGATGGGCGAATTCGATACCATCCGACCTTACAACGACAGCGAAGTCCCGGCAGTGCTGGCACGTCTGTTCAGTGACAAGGCCTTTCTGGACATCCTGACCCACTTCCGCTTCCCGCGCTTTGCCGGCGCCCTGGGCTGGCTGCTCAAGCCGATGATCGCCCGCAAATTGCGCCGTGAGTTCGCCGGCGTCACCACCGTGGCCACGCTGCAGGACAAAGTCGAATACTACGTCGACCACACCATTGACCGGGCGACCGACGGCGTGACCTACACGGGCGTCGAGCAGCTCAAGTCCGGCATGGCTTACCTGTTCCTGGCCAACCACCGCGATATCGTGATGGACCCGGCCTTCGTCAACTATGCCGTGTACCACGCCGGCCTGCCGACGCCGCGCATCGCCATTGGCGACAACCTGCTGCAAAAGCCGTTCGTCAGCGACCTGATGCGCCTGAACAAGAGCTTTATCGTGCACCGCTCGATCACCGGGCGAAAGGAAAAGATGGCGGCATTCAACCTGCTGTCGGCCTATATCAACCATTCGATCCGCAACGACGGGGCGTCGATCTGGATCGCCCAGGCTGAAGGCCGCGCCAAGGATGGGGATGATCGCACCGAATCAGCGATCCTGAAGATGTTCCATGTCAGCCGCAAGGATGAGCCGTTTGCCGAGGTGATCCAGTCGTTGAACCTGACGCCGGTGTCCATCAGCTACGAATATGACCCGTGCGATACCGCCAAGGCCCGCGAACTCTACATCCGCGCCACCACCGGCACCTACAGCAAGGCGCCGGGCGAGGATGACGTGAGCATCGCCCTCGGTATCACCGGCTACAAGGGTCGGGTGCACATCAACTTCGCACCACCGATCACCGAGCGCTTCGAAGACACCAAGCTGCTGGCCGCAGAAATGGACCGGCAGATTCTCGGCGGATACCGCTTGTTCCCGGTGCATTACCTGGCCTACGCCCAGTGGAGCGATGCCGACCCGCAATTGCAGGTGCCGACCGCCGCCGAAGTGTTCCCGGCGGACGAACTGGCCAAGGCCAAGGCGGAGTGGGAGCGGCGCTTGAACGAATGCCCGGCCGAGCACCGACCGTTTCTGGTGGTGCAATATGCAACGCCGGTGCGTAATCAGTATCGGGTCAAAGCCGGAATACCTTTGTAAACACTGATCAAAATGTGGCGTTTTAGAGGCGGGTGCTGAGCCAGGAGATGGCCAGCGCCAGCCCAAGACAGGCGAACCCAATTCGGTAAGCCAGACGATGCGCCCGCTCGGTGCGCACATCCAGAAACAACATCGGTTGGTCGATCCCGCGGTCTTCACCTTGCGCGGTCAGGTCGGCCATTGCGCGCTGTTCGCGCAGGCGCGTTATGAACAGCAGCGCAGCACCCGGGCAGGCCACGGCTAACGCAACAACGTTGATAAAAAGTGCAGGCAGCGCCATCGCAAACCTCGGTAGAACAGTATTTTGGTATCGGTTCAGATACAAACCTGAACGATAGTGGCCTCCGGCGCCGTAAATGCTCCCTCCTCCATTGACGGCTAATGTATCCAGTAATTTACGCCGTCACCTGAACGTCACCTTAACAAGCCACTCTGTTGCCCTTCGACGCTTAGGAGCTTGTCATGCTGCACGCGCAAAACCAGGATCGGCTGTACCTGATCACCCAAAGTGATGAGCAAGAAGCACTGGTTGGCGGCCTGGCCTTCAACGTCCAGGATCGCCACTGGCTGGTGTATTGCGCCCTTGGCGGCCACCAGCATGCGGACCTGCCGGAGACCGATCTGCTGACAGGGGTGAGCCTGCTGGATTTCTGTATCGACACCGCCGCGTGAAACTGGAGACGAAAAAAAGCCGGGCTCATTACTGAGCCCGGCTTTTTGCTGAATCGCTTACTGCGAGCTGAGCAACGAACCGATGCTTGGGTCCTTGAACAGGCGGGTCAAGGCATCACTGAGGACGTCGCTGACCAGCTTGGTGTTGGTTTCCTGGTTCGGCGACATGCCGAAACGCTGGTTCAGGGACGCGCCGTAGCGACCGCTGTAGCGACGGGTGCCGGCGCTGACGTCGGACTTGAAGGTCGCGCCGATGGACGCCTCGGTCACGTACAGGCCGTCTTTAGGCGACTGATACTTCAGTTCAGCCAGAGTGATGGTCAGCTGCGGCGCACCCGGCGCGTTGGGGCTTGGGGTAAAACCCAGCAAACGCACGGCGGCTTCAGCCTGGGCCTGCAACTTGGGCAGCACGTCCTGGGCATTCACCGAAACCAGAGCAGTTTCCGGGTACAAGCCACCGCGCGAGCCGAGGGTTGGTGACGGACGACCATCCACCACACGCACCGACACCGGCTGGCCGTGGCCCACAGGGGCCAGCTGCGTGGTGATCTTCGGTTCCGGGGTCAGTTGTTGCGGGCTGTTGGCGCAGCCAACCAGGGTCAAACTGGTCACAGTGATCAAACCGAACAACAGGCGTTGCAACATGCTTTTCTCTCCAGAAATCAGGGTCCGACAGGCCGGCAGTATAGCGGTGCGCCTGTGCCGGGAACTAGCGCCAGTTACAACCTGAGACCCGCGTGGACTCTAGCGGTTCGATGTCACTGATATGTCACGACTGATACACAGGCTCGTCATGCCCGACAGGCAAGCTTGGCCCCAATCTCAGGAGGTCTGACACCATGCATTTTCTCTGGTCACTGTTTACGCGCAAGCCCACCCTTCGCCAGTTCGCCCTGCTGGATGCGCAAGGTCGTTGCCAGGCCTTCAAAGAATGCAGCCAGCCTCCTGTAGGTGACGGTTGGGTGGAAATCGAAGAAATCCGCCTGAGCTGGATGCACCACCCATTACCGGCCCGTGCCCGCGTCAGCCCGCGTCCTGCGCGGTCGCCCCGGCACCAGCCGTTGGCCGCCTGACCGAACACCTAATAAAAGTCATAAAACACGCCCATTTCCTTGGCGTTCTTCGCTACAATCTCCCCCCGATTATAAGGACGTCTCCTGATCGGGCCTCGCAGCATCGTTAATGCCTCGGCACTAACCCCCCAATCGCCCACAGAGAGCCGCCCACACAGATCGAGTGAAGCTGGCGCGCTTGCTGTTTTCATTGCAAACCACCCGCCTTTACCGAATCTGCCAGAGCTGCCATTGCGCTCGGCCACTTGAGTTGTTTGCCCGTTTTGCCGCGTGTCGGCTAGGGGCCAGGTGCCAAGCTGGGGCAGCCCTTTTTTGAGGTTCACGTCTTCAAAAGAGCGTGAAAAAACGGGTTTTCACAACTTCACAAGAGTGTGGCGAGCAAATGAATAGTTTGGCGTTTGTACAAGCACCATCAGCGTCTGGAACAGCCCAACCACACAGGACCGAGCACGCCTTAAAAACCGGAGCTTGAGCCTGTCCGCTACGGATTGGTTGCACGAATCGCACGCTTTGACCATAAGTCGAATTGCCACAGGCGCCCATGAATGCGTTCATAGGCAGATTAGCCCGGCAGGAAGCGTGCGCTGAACATGCAAAGAATTGCGAATCGGACATGGCGATCCTGGCCATGGGTAACCTGGGGCAACACGTGAAACGCCCCGTCACTCCTGGCAGCCATGCCGTCAATTTGGTGCTGCAGATTTTGGAGACGCGTTAAATGGCGCATAACGAAGCAGTCGACGTAGTACTGGTAGGGGCCGGCATCATGAGTGCCACCCTGGCCGTACTGCTCAAAGAGCTCGACCCCGGTCTCAAGCTGGAAGTCGTTGAGCTGATGGATTCGGGTGCCGCGGAAAGTTCCAACCCGTGGAACAACGCCGGGACCGGCCACGCCGGGCTGTGTGAGCTGAACTACACACCCCAGGCCGCCGATGGCTCCATCGACATCAAGAAAGCCGTGCACATCAACACCCAGTTCGAGGTGTCGAAGCAATTCTGGGCGTACCTGACTAAAAAGGGCACCTTTGGCTCGTCGAAATCCTTTATCAGCCCGGTGCCGCACCTGAGCTTCGTACAGGGCGACAAAGGCGTGTCTTTCCTCAAGAAGCGCTTTGAATCCCTTAGCCAGCACCACGCGTTTTCGGACATGCACTACACCGAAGACCGTAGCGAAATGGCCGAGTGGATGCCGCTGATGATGCCGGGCCGCCCGCTCGACGAAAAAATCGCGGCCACCCGTGTCATGAACGGCACCGACGTCAACTTCGGCGCACTGACCAACCAATTGCTCGGCCACCTGACCAGCTCGCCCGACGCCCAGGTCAAGTATTGCAAGCGCGTCACCGGCCTCAAGCGCAACGGCGCGGGCTGGACCGTGAGCATCAAGGACGTCAACAGCGGCAACAGCCGTGAAGTGGACGCCAAGTTCGTGTTCCTCGGCGCCGGTGGCGCGGCCCTGCCGCTGCTGCAAGCCTCGGGCATCGAAGAGAGCAAAGGCTTTGGCGGCTTCCCGGTCAGCGGCCAGTGGCTGCGTTGCGACAACCCGGAAGTGGTCAAGCACCACCAGGCCAAGGTCTACAGCCAGGCCGCCGTGGGTTCGCCGCCGATGTCCGTACCGCACCTGGACACCCGTGTGGTGGACGGCAAGAAGTCCCTGTTGTTCGGACCATACGCCGGTTTTACGACCAAGTTCCTCAAGCACGGCTCGTTCCTCGACCTGCCGATGTCGATTCGCGCCGGCAACATCGGCCCGATGCTCGCCGTGGCCCGCGACAACATGGACCTGACCAAGTACTTGGTCAGCGAAGTGCGCCAGTCGATGGAACAGCGCCTGGAATCCCTGCGTCGCTTCTACCCGGAGGCAAAAGCCGAAGACTGGCGCCTGGAAGTGGCCGGCCAACGGGTGCAGATCATCAAGAAAGACCCGAAAAAAGGCGGCGTGCTGCAATTTGGCACCGAGCTGGTCGCGGCCAAAGACGGCTCGTTGGCTGCCCTGCTGGGCGCGTCCCCAGGTGCTTCGGTGACCGTTTCGATCATGCTGGAACTGATCGAGAAGTGCTTCCCAAGCAAAGCCGCGGGTGAGTGGGCCGCCAAGCTGCAGGAAATTTTCCCGGCGCGGGAAAAGGTCCTGGAGACGGATGCCGAGCTGTATCGCAAGATCAACGCGCAGAACAACATCAGCCTGGAACTGGTTGAGCCTGCCGCCGAGACCGAAAGCTACGCTTGAGGCACCATGAAAAACGCCCCGCTCTCAACCTGAGAGCGGGGCGTTTTTTTATGTCTCGGATAATCAGCCGCGAGCGTTTTCGATCATTTCGATGTACTCGTCCGCGTGGCGCTGGTCCTTGATCAGGTCGACGAAGGTCTGGCCATGCTCATCCTTGCCGTCGAGGTCCAGGCCCGCTTCCTTGAAAAACCCCAGGAACCGCTCGAAATCGTCGATACGCAGGCCACGGTAGGCCTTGATCAGTTTGTGCAGGGACGGGGAAGTCGCGTCGACCGGCTCGAAGTCCAGGAACAACTTGATCTGATCGTCGCCGATCTCGTCACCAATCACCTGTTTCTTATCTTTACGCATTACCGACTCCAGCCTGCAGACATTTACACGGGGCCTGAAGTTTACCTGCCAGACACCACCTTCGAAAACAACCAAACACTTATGTGGGAGCTGGCTTGCCTGCGATAGCGGTGGGTCAACTGGCCCCTCTGTCACTGAGACAACGCTATCGCAGGCAAGCCAGCTCCCACATCAATTGCATCCACATAACGGAATCTGTGTCGCCTGGCTACTTCGCGCGAACGGCTCCGGTATGCAAATCCGCCCAGATATGCCCGTTGGCATAACTGAGGAACTGCACATACACCGTGTCATTGCGCAGCAAGTCGACAATCACGCGGTACTGGGCCACCGGGTACGACAAGGTCAACGTCTTGCTCTTGTCATCGAAAGCGGGCTTTTTCAGGCTTTTGCTCTCAGCATCAAAATTGAGCACCACTTGGCTGATCGTCGCGCCCTTGTTGAGGGACTTGCCCTTGAGGCGGATCATCAGCGGCGAGGTCACCGGGATCGGCTGTTGGCTGGACTGGCGCTGGTTGCCCACCACCACCGCGTACTCGGTGACTTGCAGCAATTGTTGCTGGTCCGGCGCTTCGGCGCGCAGGCTCAGGTCGTCCGAGGGCAGGAACTGGCTGTGCATCGGTGCAGGCGCCGCGGCCAGCGGCAGGCTGAGGGTCAGCGCCAGGGCGGCGCAGGTGCGTATCAACAGGCTCATGGGCCGCTCCGGCAAGATGGGCCCAGCACTGTAGCTCAATCGAACTGGGCAAGCATCCAGCGTTGATACTCGGCCACGCCGGCATCGCCTTCGCGGGGCGCCCAGTCAGCCAGTTCGCCCTCGCCCACCGGACGATAAGGGCCGGCCTTGCACTCGAACATCACGGTGTCGGGCTCCAGCACCACCAAACCGTGAAATACACCGGGCGGAAGATCGACACCGGCGCATTCACCACCGGCCTGCATCACACGCTTGGCGAGCACTTCGCCCGTTTCGCTGAACACCAGCAAACCCAGGCTGCCTTGCAGCACAAGCAAGGTTTCGGCCTTGTCCGCGCTCAGGTGCCGATGAGGCGGCACGTAGGTGTCCGGTTGCAGGCCCACCGCCAGCCTATGGCAAGGCTCTTCCATCTGGTGGAAGTTGTGGTGGTGTCGACCGCGAGGGCTGGCGGCCGCTTTCTCGGCCAGTTCGGCAAACAGCGTCTGATCAAGAAAGCGGGCCATGGCTTACATCCCTTTGACGGCAAAGATCCCATTGGCATTGCGCCAGTAACCTTTGTAGTCCATGCCGTAACCGAAGATGTAGCGGTCGATGCATGGCAGGCCGACATAATCAGCCTTCAGGTCTGGGCGGGCCTTGCGGTCGTGGTCTTTGTCGATCAATACGGCTGTGTGCACTTTGCGCGCGCCAGCGTGTTTGCAGAAGTCGATGATCGCGCCCAGGGTGTGGCCTTCATCGAGGATGTCGTCGATGATCAGCACGTCGCGGTCGATGAACGAGACTTCCGGCTTGGCTTTCCAGAACAGGTCGCCGCCGCTGGTTTCGTTGCGATAGCGGGTGGCGTGCAGGTAGGAGGCTTCCAGCGGGAATTGCAGGTGGGTCAGCAATTTGCCGGCGAAGATCAGGCCACCGTTCATCACGCAGAAGACCACCGGGTTGGTGTCGGCCATTTCGCGGGTGATGTGCGCGCCGACCTTGGCGATCGCCTCTTCGACTTGCGCTTCGGTGTACAGGCAGTCAGCCTCGCGCATGATTTGACGGATATGCTCGAGATCAGCGGACATGGCGCTCTCCAAGGGGGTGCTGTGGCAAGAAAAGCGGGCGAAGGTACGCTTCTCGTGCGCTCCGAGCAAGCCTTAATGGACTAACGTACTAGATGTCTATAGGACAACACCCTCGGATAGATTAATCTAGGCCGGTTTTTTTGCCCGCCGCCGGAGCCTTTCCCATGCCCACTCGCGAGATCCGCCATCCGCTGATCCGACACAAGCTCGGCCTTATGCGCCGCGCCGACATTAGCACGAAGAACTTCCGTGAGCTTGCTCAGGAAGTCGGAGCGTTGCTCACTTACGAAGCCACCAAGGACTTACCCCTGGAAACCTACGAGATCCCCGGTTGGGCCGGTCCCGTCCAGGTGGAAAAAATCGCTGGTAAGAAAATCACCGTGGTCCCGATCCTGCGCGCCGGTATCGGCATGCTTGAAGGCGTCCTCAGCCTGATCCCGGGCGCCAAGGTCAGCGCCGTGGGCGTAGCCCGCAACGAAGAGACGCTGGAAGCCCACACCTACCTGGAAAAACTCGTTCCGGAAATCAACGAGCGCCTGGCGATGATCATCGACCCGATGCTGGCTACCGGCAGTTCCATGGTTGCCACCATCGACCTGCTGAAAAAAGCCGGTTGCCGGGACATCCGCGCCATGGTTCTCGTCGCTGCGCCCGAAGGCATTGCGGCCGTCGAGAAGGCCCACCCGGACGTGCAGATCTACACCGCCTCCATCGACGAGCGCCTGAACGAACACGGCTACATCATCCCAGGCCTGGGCGATGCCGGTGACAAGATCTTCGGCACCAAGCAGAAGGACGCGTGAGCATGCAGGATGAATTCAACGACCCGCTTTGGCGCCAGATCCTGTCTGGCGCACAAATGCTCTTCGTAGCATTTGGCGCGTTGGTGTTGATGCCGCTGATCACAGGTCTTGATCCAAACGTTGCATTGTTCACCGCCGGCCTGGGCACGTTGCTGTTCCAGGTGGTGACAGGGCGGCAGGTGCCGGTCTTCCTGGCGTCGAGCTTTGCCTTCATCACCCCGATCATTCTCGCCAAGGGCCAGTTCGGCCTCGCGGCGACCATGGGCGGGGTGATGGCCGCCGGCTTCGTTTATACCTTCCTGGGCCTGGCCGTGAAGATCAAGGGCACCGGGTTTATCGACCGGCTGCTGCCACCCGTGGTGATCGGGCCGGTGATTATTTCCATCGGCCTGGCCATGGCACCGATCGCCGCCAACATGGCGATGGGTAAAGCCGGTGACGGCACCGAGCTGATCCATTACCAGACGGCGATGCTGATCTCGATGCCGGCGCTGCTGACCACCTTGATCGTGGCGGTGTTCGGCAAGGGGATTTTCCGCCTGGTGCCGATCATTTCCGGCGTGTTGGTGGGTTTTGCCATGTCGTTCTACTTCGGCGTGGTCGACACGGCGAAGATCGCCGCCGCGCCGTGGTTCGCCCTGCCCCCCTTCACCGCGCCGGAATTCAACTGGCAGGCGATCCTGTTCATCGTCCCCGTGGCCCTGGCCCCGGCGATCGAGCATATCGGCGGTGTGATTGCGGTCGGCAGCGTGACCGGTCGCGACTACCTGAAGAAGCCCGGCCTGCATCGCACCCTGCTGGGCGACGGCATTGCCACCACGGCCGCCGGCCTGTTTGGCGGCCCACCTAACACGACCTACGCGGAAGTGACCGGCGCGGTGATGCTGACCAAGAACTACAACCCGAAAATCATGACCTGGGCGGCGGTGTTTGCCATCAGCCTGGCGTTCATCGGCAAGTTCGGCGCACTGCTGCAGAGTATCCCCGTGCCGGTGATGGGCGGGATCCTGTGCTTGCTGTTCGGTTCGATTGCTGCGGTGGGCATGAACACGCTGATCCGCCACAAGATCGACCTGGGCGAGGCGCGCAACCTGGTGATCGTGTCGGTGACGTTGGTGTTCGGGATTGGCGGTGTGCTGGTCGGCACCGGCACCGGCCCGGATGATTTCGGCCTCAAGGGCATCGCCCTGTGTGCGGTGGTGGCGATTGGTTTGAACCTGCTGCTGCCGGGCAATGATGGTTGGAAGAACAAGAAGCCGGACGAGCCACTGATCTAAGCAACACTGTAGAACCCAATGTGGGAGGGGGCTTGCCCCCGATAGCAGTGTGTCAGTCAATGCATTAGCCGACTGATACACCGCCATCGGGGGCAAGCCCCCTCCCACATTTAATTTCAGCGCTCGTTAGAGCTGGCCTAGCCCATCAATCAGCGCCCGGTTCTGCTCAGGCGTACCAATGCTGATCCGCAGGAACTGGGCAATCCGCGCCTGCTTGAAGTGCCGCACGATCACACCTTGCTCACGCAACTTGGCCGCCAGGCCGGCAGCGTCGTGCTTGGGGTGACGAGCAAAGATGAAGTTCGCCGCTGACGGCAACACTTCAAACCCCTTCGCCTCCAACTGCCCGACCACCTTGTTGCGGCTGTCGATCACCCGTTGGCACGTCTTCTCGAAATACTCACGGTCCTCGAACGCCGCCGCTGCACCAACAATCGCCAAGCGATCGAGCGGATAGGAGTTGAAGCTGTTCTTGACCCGCTCCAGCGCTTCGATCAGGTCCGGGTGACCCACGGCCAGGCCCACGCGCAAACCGGCCAGTGAGCGCGATTTGGACAGGGTCTGGGTCACCAGCAGGTTCGGGTAGCGGTCCACCAGGCTGATGGCTGTTTCACCGCCGAAGTCGATATAGGCTTCATCGACCACCACCACCGAGTCCGGGCTGGCCTTGAGGATCTGCTCCACGGCGTCCAGCGCCAGCACGCAGCCGGTGGGCGCGTTCGGGTTGGGGAAGATGATCCCGCCGTTCGGCTTCGCGTAATCCGCCACACGAATCTGGAACTGCTCATCCAACGGCACCGGATCGGACTGAATGCCATAGAGGCCGCAGTAAACCGGGTAGAAGCTGTAGCTGATGTCCGGGAACAGCAGCGGCAGATCGTGCTGGAACAGGCCGTGAAAAATGTGCGCGAGGACTTCATCGGAACCGTTGCCAAGGAACACCTTGCCAGCATCGATCCCGTAATACTTGGCGACCGCCTGCTTGAGCAGGTCGCTGTTGGGGTCCGGGTACAGGCGCAGGTTGTCGTTCAACTCAGCCTGCATCGCGGCCAACGCCTTGGGCGATGGGCCGTAGGGGTTTTCATTGGTGTTGAGCTTGACCAGTTTGGTCAGCTTGGGTTGCTCGCCGGGCACGTAAGGCACGAGGTCCTTGACGAAAGGGCTCCAGAATTTGCTCATGTCTCAGTTCCCCTTCTCTTCAAGGATGCGGTATTCAGCGCTACGGGCGTGAGCGCTCAGGGACTCACCACGGGCCAGCACCGAGGCGGTCTTGCCCAGCTCGGAGGCACCCTGTGGCGAACAGAAGATGATCGACGAACGCTTCTGGAAGTCATACACCCCCAGCGGCGACGAGAAACGCGCGGTGCCGGACGTCGGCAGCACGTGGTTCGGGCCCGCACAGTAGTCGCCCAGGGCTTCGCTGGTGTGGCGGCCCATGAAGATCGCACCGGCGTGGCGGATCGACGGCAGCCAGGCTTGCGGATCGGCGACGGACAGTTCCAGGTGCTCCGGCGCGATGCGGTTGGCCACTTCAATGGCCTGCTCCATGTCACGCACCAGGATCAACGCGCCACGGCCGTTGATCGACTTCTCGATGATCTCGGCGCGGTCCATCGTCGGCAGCAGCTTGTTGATGCTAGCGGCGACTTGGTCGAGGAATTCCGCGTCCGGGCTGACCAGGATCGCCTGGGCGTCTTCGTCGTGCTCGGCCTGGGAGAACAAGTCCATGGCAATCCAGTCCGGATCAGTCTGGCCGTCGCACACCACGAGGATTTCCGACGGGCCGGCGATCATGTCGATACCGACCTGGCCGAACACGTGGCGCTTGGCGGTGGCGACGTAGATATTGCCAGGGCCGACCACCTTGTCCACTTTCGGCACACTCTCGGTGCCGTAAGCCAAGGCCGCGACGGCTTGGGCGCCACCGATGGTGAACACGCGGTCGACACCGGCGATGCAGGCGGCGGCCAGCACCAGCTCGTTGATTTCACCGCGCGGGGTCGGCACGACCATGACCACTTCGGTCACGCCCGCCACTTTGGCCGGGATCGCGTTCATCAACACCGACGACGGGTACGACGCCTTGCCGCCCGGCACGTACAGGCCAGCGCGGTCGAGTGGCGTGACCTTCTGGCCCAGCACGGTGCCGTCGGCCTCGGTGTAGCTCCAGGAGTCCTGTTTCTGTTTTTCGTGGTAGCTGCGCACGCGCGCCGCCGCGATTTCCAGGGCTTCGCGCTGAGGTGCAGTAATGCGCGTCAGGGCCAGCTCCAAGCGTTCACGGGGCAGGATCAGGTCGGACATCGACGCGACGTCCAGGCCATCGAACTGGCGGGTGAAGTCCACCAGCGCCGCATCACCGCGCTCGCGCACGGCCTTGATGATGTCGAGCACTCGCCCGTTGACCGACTCGTCGGACACGCTTTCCCAGCTCAGCAGATGATCCAGATGATGGGCGAAATCCGGGTCGGCAGCGTTGAGTCGGGCAATTGCAGTGGACGTGGTCATAGCGAGGGCCTCAATAGAATTGGCAAAAACTCAGGCGCCCTAAACTAGCAGTCGTTTCCGCTTGGGCACCTGAGAATTCTGGCTATGAGGCGGATAGACGGGCGCAGCCTTCCGGCTACGCGGGTAAGTCAACCGCGGTGTCGCGACTCCACTGCCTTGCGCAGGGTGTCGATCAACGCCTGGATACGGGCGTGCTGCATCTTCATCGATGCTTTGTTGACGATCAGGCGGGAGCTGATATCGGCAATGAATTCTTGCGGCTCAAGACCGTTGGCACGCAGGGTGTTGCCGGTGTCGACCACGTCGATGATCTTGTCGGCCAGGCCGATCAACGGCGCCAGTTCCATCGAGCCGTAGAGCTTGATGATGTCGACTTGGCGACCTTGTTCGGCGTAGTAACGCTTGGCAACGTTGACGAACTTGGTCGCCACACGCAGGCGGCCTTTGGGCTCGACATCACCGACACGGCCAGCGGTCATCAGCTTGCACAGGGCGATACGCAGGTCCAATGGCTCGTACAGGCCCTGGCCGCCGTATTCCATCAACACGTCTTTACCGGCGACACCCAGGTCGGCCGCGCCATGCTCAACGTAGGTCGGCACGTCGGTAGCCCTCACGATCAACAGGCGAACGTCGTCCTGGGTCGTGGGGATGATCAGCTTGCGGCTCTTGTCCGGATTCTCGGTCGGCACGATGCCAGCTTCAGCCAGAAGCGGCAAAGTGTCGTCAAGGATGCGGCCCTTGGACAGTGCGATGGTCAACATGGGAAACGTCAGTCCTTCATCAGGCTATTGCTGCCCGGTCGCAAACGGCGCCGGACACAGATCGAGGCCATTACAGCCTCGATTTGAAACAAATTCAGCATACTGCTTCTTTAATTTGTAGTGAGCCGGCTTGTCGGGTCGCCGCATCGCCCGCGCTGGAGTGCGAAGCGCTCCCAAGATTTTTAGGGCCGATTCGCAGGTCAGCGCGGGCGATGCGGCGACCCGACAAGCCCGCTCACTACAAACAGCAACTAGCCCGGTACGCGGCGGATTTTTGCGCCGAGCATCTGCAGTTTTTCTTCAATGCACTCGTAACCACGGTCTATGTGGTAGATACGGTCGATCAGGGTATCGCCTTCGGCGATCAGCGCCGAGATCACCAGGCTGGCCGAAGCCCGCAGATCGGTAGCCATCACTGGCGCGCCCTTGAGTTTCTCGGTGCCGGTAACGATGGCGGTGTTGCCTTCAACCTGGATCTTCGCGCCCATGCGGTGCAGTTCGTACACGTGCATGAAGCGGTTTTCGAAGATGGTCTCGATCACGGCGCCGGTGCCTTCAGCAATGGCGTTCAATGAGATGAACTGCGCCTGCATGTCGGTCGGGAACGCCGGGTACGGAGCGGTGCGCACGTTGACGGCTTTAGGACGCTTGCCGTGCATGTTCAGCTCGATCCAGTCTTCACCGGTGGTGATTTCGGCACCGGCTTCGCGCAGTTTTTCCAGGACCGCTTCCAGGATGGTCGGATCGGTGTCCTTGACCTTGACGCGGCCACCGGTCACGGCGGCGGCAACCAGGTAGGTGCCGGTCTCGATGCGGTCTGGCATGACCTTATAGGTAGCGGTGTGCAGGCGCTCTACACCATCGATGGTGATAGTGTCGGTGCCGGCACCGGAAACCTTGGCACCCATGGCGTTCAGGAAGTTGGCCAGGTCGACCACTTCCGGCTCACGCGCGGCGTTCTGCAGCACGCTGCGGCCTTTGGCCAGGGCAGCGGCCATCATGATGTTCTCGGTACCGGTCACGCTGACGGTATCAAAGAAGAAATTCGCGCCACGCAGGCCGCCTTCCGGCGCCTTGGCCTTGATGTAGCCGCCTTCGACGTCGATCACTGCGCCCATGGCTTCGAGGCCACGGATGTGCAGGTCCACCGGGCGCGAACCGATAGCGCAACCGCCAGGCAGGGCGACTTCGGCTTCACCGAAACGGGCAACCATCGGGCCCAGCACCAGGATCGACGCACGCATGGTTTTCACCAGTTCGTACGGGGCGATCAGGGTCTTGATAGTGCGCGGGTCGATTTCGACAGCCAGTTTCTCGTCGATCACCGGCTCAATGCCCATGCGACCGAACAGCTCGATCATGGTGGTGATGTCGTGCAGGTGCGGCAGGTTGGCCACGGTGACCGGGCCATCGCACAGCAGGGTCGCTGCCAGGATCGGCAAGGCGGAGTTTTTCGCACCGGAGATGCGAATCTCGCCATCAAGGCGGGCACCGCCGGTAATAATCAATTTATCCATAAGAATCTCGACGCCTTGGGGGCTCAGGTGCGCTCGGCCCAGGCCGCGCGGCTGAAAAATTTCATAGTGACCGCATGGATGCTGCCATTGGTGATCCACGGGTTCAAATGGGCATAGATCTGCTGTTGACGCTTGACCGGGCTGAGTGCCGCCAGTTCATCGCTAATCACGTTCAGCTGGAAGTTGCAGCCTTCGCCTTCAACTTCAACGGTCGTTTCCGGCAGCTTTCCTTCAAGAAAGCTCTTAACTTCTAGGGCCTGCATGCTCAACCTCTATCGGCGCCCAGTGCGCGCGGGTCGCACATCATACAAAAAAGCCCCGCGCCTGCGAACCCCGCATAGCAGGACTCTGACGGGGGGCCTCTCTAATAATGTGTATTAAGGATGCGCCAGCAGCTCGGTCAGACCGGAAACTTCGGCAATTTCACGCATGTCTTCGGGCATAGCACGGATGCTGACGGGTTTTTTGGCCGCTTCGGCATCACGCATGAAGCACAGCAACAACGATAAGCCAACGCTGCTGGACTTGGTCACTGCCGAACAATCCAGCACCAGCGCGGGCGCGGAGCTGGTCTTGATCAGGGCCTGGCCCTGCTTGCGCAGGTCAGGCCCGGTGCGGTAATCCAGCACGCCGCTGATGAACAACTCGCCGGCATCGCCTAGACGAACAGCCGACTCGGTCATTGCGCAGGCTTCCCGGCAGCTTTATCGGTTTCTTCCTTGGCCTTGGCGACTTCACCGGCCCAACCATTGATGGTTTTGTCCAGGTCGTTGCCATTGCGCTGCATGGCATCGGCGAACTGGTCACGGAAGAGCTTGCCGATGTTGATCCCGTTGATGATCACGTTACGCAGCTTCCACTCGCCGTTGATCTTCTCCAGCGTGTACTGCACCGGGTAGACCGCGCCGTTGTTGCCCTTGACGCTCATGTTGACGCTGGTGCGATCACCGGACTCGTCACCGGCTGGAGCGACGGTAATACCCTGGTTGTTGTACTCAAGCAAAGCGTTACCGTAGAACTGGAACAGGCCCTTCTTGAAGTTTTCCTGGAAAGTCTGCATCTGCGCAGGGGTAGCTTTGCGCGAATACTTGACCGTCATGATGCTGCGGGAAATGCCCTCGGCATCGACGACTGGGCCGACAATGGTGTTGAGTGCGTCGTAGAACTTACTCGGATCTTGCTTGTACTGCTCTTTATTGGCAGTCAGGTCAGCCAGCATTTTGCTGGTCGTGTCCTGCACCAGGTCGTGGGCAGAACCTGCAGCGTTAGCCATCAGCGGCAGCGCTGCCAACAACACCAGCAGGCCACGTCGCAAGGTAGAGATCATGAACAGATTCCTCATTTGGCGTCTTTATTGACCGTATTAAGCAGGAATTTACCGATCAGGTCTTCAAGCACCAGCGACGACTGTGTGTCGTGGATTGTCGAGCCATCCTTGAGCAGGGCTGTTTCCCCACCCACGCTGACACCGATGTATTTCTCGCCCAGCAGACCCGCAGTGAGGATAGATGCAGTGGAGTCAGTTGGCAGATTATCTACCTTCTTGTCCAGTTGCATGGTCACTCGCCCGGTGAAGCTGTCGCGGTCCAGATCGATTGCCGTAACCTTGCCGATGGTCACACCGGCCATGGTCACTTTAGCTCTGACAGTCAAACCGGCGATATTGTCGAAGTACGCGTAAAGTTTATAAGTATCGGCGGTGGGGCTGGCCGACAGGCCACTGACTCGCAGGGCCAACAACAGTAAAGCCAGGATGCCAGCCAGCAAGAAAAGGCCGACACCGATTTCCACAGTGCGGTTTTGCATCAGAAATCTCCAAACATCAAGGCGGTCAAAATGAAGTCAAGGCCCAGTACCGCCAGCGAGGCGTACACAACGGTCTTGGTGGTGGCGCGACTGATCCCTTCTGAAGTGGGCTCACAGTCGTAGCCTTGGAATACGGCGATCCAGGTGACGACAAAGGCGAAGACGATGCTCTTTATGATGCCGTTGAGCACGTCACCGCTGAAGGTCACGCTGTTTTGCATGTTGGCCCAGTAGGAGCCGTCGTAGACGCCCAGCCAGTCCACCGCCACCCACGAACCGCCCCAGATACCGACCACGCTGAAGATCATCGCCAGCAGTGGCAGGGAAATGAAGCCGGCCCACAGGCGTGGGGCAACAATGTACTTGAGCGGGTCCACGCCGATCATTTCCAGGCTGGACAGCTGTTCGGTGGACTTCATGTTGCCGATTTCGGCGGTCAGCGCGGAACCCGCACGCCCGGCGAACAGCAAGGCGGTCACCACCGGCCCCAGCTCACGCAGCAGCGTCAGGGCGACCATCTGCCCGACCGCCTGCTCCGAACCGTAGCTGGAAAGAATATTGAAGCCCTGCAACGCCAGCACCATGCCGATGAAGACCCCGGAGACCACAATGATCACCAGGGACATCACGCCGACCGAATGCAGCTGCTTGACCAGCAGGCCGAAGCCGCCGCCAATACCGCCGCGACCGAGCAGGGCGTGGAACAGGAAAATCGTCGAACGGCCGAGCACTTCGACAATGTCGATACCCGAGCGACCGAAAAGGCGAACCTTCTCGATAAGAGATGTCTTGCGCATCAGCGCTTCCCCAGAAGATCTGAGCGGTAATCCGCTGCCGGAAAGTGAAAAGGCACCGGGCCATCAGGATCGCCGGTCATGAATTGGCGAATGCGCGGGTTGTCTGCGTTCATCAGCTCTTCAGGCGTGCCCTGCCCCAGCACCTGGCCATCGCCGACCACATAGAGGTAATCGGCAATGCTCGCGGTTTCTGCAAGATCGTGGGAAACCACGATACTGGTGATGCCCAGTGCATCATTGAGCAGACGAATCAAGCGCACCAGCACGCCCATGGCGATGGGGTCCTGGCCGACGAAGGGCTCGTCATACATGAGGATCTGCGGGTCGAGGGCGATGGCGCGCGCCAGGGCCACACGGCGCTTCATGCCGCCGGACAGCTCGTCAGGCATCAGGTCGATGGCACCACGAAGGCCTACGGCCTGCAGTTTCAGCAACACGATGTCACGAATCATTTCATCGGACAGCTGGGTATGCACCCGCAGCGGAAAGGCCACGTTCTCGAACACATCGAGGTCGGTGAACAGCGCACCGCTCTGAAACAGAACACCCATATGTTTGCGCGCATCGAACAGATCGCTGCGCGACAGCGTCGGCAGGTTCTGGCCATTGACCCACACTTCGCCGGCGCTGGGACGCAATTGCATGCCCATCAGGCGCAACAGGGTGGTCTTGCCGCAACCGGAAGGCCCCATGATGCCCGTGACCTTGCCGCGCGGAATGCGGATATCGACGTTATTGAAGATGCTGCGCGTCCCGCGCTTGAAGGTCAGTCCCTTCAGCTCGACCGCGTAGGCGTTATCGGCACTCATCTAAACTCCTTGGGATGCAGCCTCTCACTCAGACACCACGCTTGCGACAAACGTTTGCAACCGTTGTGCAATAGTTGGCACGTGGACTGGGCGGACCGAACTGGCGGCGAACTATATCACTGCTGGTACAAGGCGCCCAAGGCCGGAACAGCGCTTGTTCAGATTGGGGACAGGGAAAAATCGTTGCTTAGGATGAATCTCAGGCGCATTGCGAACAAAGCCTGACGAACTAGCGTGAGGGAATTGATCATTACCGCTATAATCGCCGACTTTTCGTCAGGCTATACGATTTCAGACATGAGCCAATCCAGCGACCTTATTCAATCCGCACAACGCACCATCCGCCTCGAGCTTGAAGCCGTAGAAGGCTTGCTGGCGCATATCGACGCAGATTTCGTACGCGCCTGCGAGATGATTCTGGCCAGCAAGGGCCGCGTTGTCGTGGTCGGCATGGGCAAGTCGGGCCACGTCGGCAACAAGATCGCCGCCACCCTGGCCAGCACCGGGACCACCGCATTTTTCGTGCACCCGGCCGAAGCCAGCCACGGTGACATGGGCATGATCACCAAGGATGACATCATCCTGGCGCTGTCAAACTCAGGCACCACTAACGAAATCGTGACCCTGTTGCCGCTGATCAAGCGCCTGGGCATCCAGATGATCAGCCTCACCGGAAACCCGGAATCGACGCTGGCCAAGGCCGCCGAAGTGAACCTGAATGTTCACGTGGACCATGAAGCCTGCCCACTGAACCTGGCACCCACCTCCTCCACCACCGCCGCACTGGTCATGGGCGACGCCCTGGCCGTGGCGTTGCTGGAAGCCCGTGGATTTACCGCTGAAGACTTCGCGTTTTCCCATCCAGGTGGTGCCTTGGGCCGCCGCCTGCTGCTGAAAGTGGAAAACGTCATGCATTCCGGTGATGAATTGCCCCACGTCCAGCGCGGCACCTTGCTGAAGGACGCGTTGATGGAGATGACCCGCAAGGGCCTCGGCATGACCGTGATCCTGGAAGCCGACGGCCGCCTGGCCGGGGTCTTCACCGACGGCGACCTGCGTCGCACCCTGGACCGCACCATTGATATCCACACCGCCACCATCGACGCGGTGATGACCCCCCACGGCAAGACCGCCCGCCCCGAGATGCTGGCGGCCGAAGCCTTGAAAATCATGGAAGACCATAAGATCGGCGCGCTGGTGGTGGTCGATGGCAATGACCACCCGATCGGCGCCCTGAACATGCACGACTTGCTGCGTGCGGGAGTGATGTAAATGACCAGCGACCTGTTGCAACGCGGTAAAAACATCAAATTGGCGATTTTCGACGTTGATGGCGTGCTGACCGATGGCCGCCTGTACTTCCTCGAGGACGGCAGCGAATTCAAGACGTTCAACACCCTCGACGGCCAGGGCATCAAGATGCTGATGGCATCGGGCGTGCAAACGGCGATTATCAGCGGTCGGAAAACTCCGGTTGTGGAACGCCGCGCACAAAACCTGGGGATTCCTCACCTGTATCAGGGCCGCGAGGATAAACTGGTGGTTCTGGACGAGCTTCTTGGCCAACTCAACCTAAGCTATGAGCAGGTCGCCTACTTGGGCGATGACCTGCCAGACCTGCCGGTGATCCGTCGAGTAGGCCTGGGCATGGCCGTCGCCAATGCGGCGGCGTTTGTTCGCGAGCACGCCCATGGCATCACCACCGCCCGTGGCGGTGAAGGTGCCGCCCGCGAGTTCTGCGAGCTGATCCTGCGTGCCCAGGGCAGCCTTGAAGCGGCCCACGCCGCCTACTTATAGAGCGTTTTATGCTGAGCAAAAAGATTCGCAACTTTCTGATATTCGGGGTCATCGCTGCGCTGTTCCTGGCGGTGGGCTACTGGAACATCAGCCCGGAGCGCTTTCTCGACCAGCCTGCCGCGCAGGTTGATGAGGGGGCTATCGACTATTACGCCATCAATGCCAAGAGCGTGCAGTTCCTGCCCGACGGCAAGGTGCAGTACGAGATGACCTCAGACAAGGTCGAGCACGTGAAGGCCAGCGAAATTACGCTGCTGACCAACCCTGACATGAACATTTACCGCGGCACCGAGTTCCCATGGCACGTCACCAGCAAGCGTGGTGAGGTCAACCCGGACGGTACCGAGGTGGAACTGATCGACTCGGTGCGCGTTGCGCGCACCGACGATAAAAATCGTGAGACCGTGATTACCAGCAGTCGCATGACCGTATTCCCGCAGAAGCAATATGCGCAGACCGAGCAAGACGTTAGAATCGACGGCGCTGGCGGTGTATCGACTGGCAAGGGAATGAAAGCGTATTTGAAAGAAAGCAGGATACACCTGCTATCGAACGTAAGAGGACAGTATGAGGCTCGTTAAAACTCTCCCTATTTTGCTCGGTCTGGGCGCAGCACTGGGAAGCGTGAGCGCCTGGGCTCTGCCGAACGATAGCCAGCAGCCGATCCATATCTCGGCTGACGATGCGCAGCTGGATGACAAGCAAGGCGTTGCCACCTACACCGGCGGCGTGATCATCACCCAGGGTTCGATGAAGATCACCGGCAATACCGTGACGCTTACGCGCACCAAGACCGGCGATATCGACGTGGTGACGTCGGTAGGCAACCTGGCTTACTTCGAACAGAAGCAGTCCGCTGCCGATACCGGCCCGATGAAGGGCTACGGCAAGACCATCCAGTACCACGCCCAGCAGAACCGCATCGTGCTGATCGACCAGGCCAAGGTACTGAGCCCCGACGGCAACTCCACGGAAGGTGAAAAAATCACCTATGACACCGTGAAACAGATCGCTAACGCCGGTCGCGCCAATGGCTCCAAGGTCACCGCGCCACGCCCACGCATCGACATGGTTATCCAGCCGAAGAAGAAGGCCGAGTAATGGCAACCCTGAAAGCCCAGCATCTGGCCAAGGCCTATAAAAGCCGTCAGGTCGTGCGCGACGTCAGCCTGTCGATCGACAGCGGCCAGATCGTCGGCTTGCTCGGCCCCAACGGCGCCGGCAAGACCACCTGCTTCTACATGATTGTCGGCCTGGTCCAGGCGGATCAGGGTCGCGTGCTGATCGACGACCTGGACGTGAGCCACCAGCCAATGCACGGTCGTGCGCGCGCCGGTATCGGCTATCTCCCGCAGGAAGCGTCGATCTTCCGTAAACTGTCGGTCGCCGATAACATCATGGCGATCCTCGAGACCCGCAAGGAACTCGACCGTGACGGCCGTCGCAAGGAGCTGGAAAGCCTGCTGCAGGAGTTCCATATCAACCACATCCGCGACAACCTCGGCATGAGCCTTTCCGGCGGCGAGCGTCGTCGTGTGGAAATCGCCCGCGCGCTGGCCACTGCGCCCAAGTTCATCCTGTTGGACGAACCGTTTGCCGGCGTCGACCCGATCTCGGTCGGCGACATCAAGCAGATCATCCATCACCTCAAGGCCAAGGGCATTGGCGTGTTGATCACTGACCACAACGTCCGTGAGACGCTCGATATCTGCGAGACCGCGTATATCGTCAACGATGGCCAACTGATCGCCGAAGGTGATTCCGCCACCATCCTGGCCAACGAACTGGTCAAGGAAGTGTACCTGGGTCACGAGTTCCGCCTGTAAACACCGTGGTGTCACGGCCGTTTGCCGAGGTGCGCGGGAGTCAATGAAAACCTCCGGATTTTTATTGTTACCGCGCTCTAGGCAAAGCCCCCGACATCAGGCATATAATTTGCTTATGTTTGGCGCTCACGCGCCCTGTCGTGGATGGCGCATTGCGCCGGCGAATAAGGTGTTAAGCCCCTGCCATGAAACCATCGCTAGTCCTGAGAATGGGCCAGCAGCTGACGATGACACCGCAGCTGCAACAGGCCATCCGCCTGCTCCAATTGTCGACCCTGGACCTGCAACAGGAAATCCAGGAGGCCCTGGAGTCCAATCCGATGCTCGAACGCCAGGAAGAAGGCGACGACTTCGATAACGCAGACCCGCTGGCCGATAACATCGAGCAAAAACCCAATTCCGACGTGCAGGAACCTTCCTACCAGGAAACCGCCCCAACGGTGGATAACCTTGAGGAAGGCGAATGGAACGAACGCATCCCCAACGAACTTCCCGTCGACACGGCGTGGGAGGACGTCTACCAGACCAGCGCCAGCAGCCTGCCCAGTAATGACGACGACGAGTGGGACTTCACCACCCGCACGTCCGCCGGTGAAAGCCTGCAGAGCCACCTGCTGTGGCAACTGAACCTGGCGCCGATGTCGGACACCGACCGCCTGATCGCCGTGACCCTGATCGACTGCATCAACAACCAGGGTTATCTAGACGAGACGCTCGAAGAAATTCTTGAAGCGTTCGACCCGGAACTGGATATCGAGCTGGACGAGATCGAAGCCGTCCTGCACCGCATCCAGCAATTCGAGCCTGCCGGGATCGGCGCGCGCACCCTGAGCGAATGCCTGCTGCTGCAATTGCGCCAACTGCCGGCCAAGACGCCTTGGCTCGCCGAGGCCCAGCGCCTGGTCACCGATTACATCGACCTGCTGGGCAGTCGCGACTACAGCCAGTTGATGCGCCGCATGAAGCTCAAGGAAGACGACCTGCGCCAGGTCATCGAGCTGGTCCAGAGCCTCAACCCACGCCCCGGCTCGCAGATCGAATCCAGCGAAGCCGAATACGTGGTGCCCGACGTCATTGTGCGCAAGGACAATGAGCGCTGGCTGGTGGAGCTGAACCAGGAATCGGTGCCACGCCTGCGGGTCAATCCGCAATACGCCGGTTTCGTGCGTCGCGCCGACACCAGCGCCGACAACACCTTCATGCGTAACCAGCTGCAGGAAGCCCGCTGGTTCATCAAGAGCCTGCAAAGCCGCAACGAAACCCTGATGAAAGTGGCCACCCAGATCGTCGAGCACCAGCGCGGCTTCCTGGAGTACGGCGACGAAGCCATGAAACCGTTGGTGCTGCATGATATCGCCGAAGCGGTGGGCATGCATGAATCGACGATTTCGCGGGTTACCACGCAAAAATTCATGCATACCCCACGGGGTATATATGAGCTGAAATACTTTTTCTCCAGCCACGTCAGCACCTCCGAAGGCGGTGAATGCTCGTCCACGGCGATCCGCGCGATCATCAAAAAACTGGTTGCCGCGGAAAATCAGAAAAAGCCATTGAGTGACAGTAAGATCGCTGGTTTACTGGAGGCACAAGGCATTCAGGTCGCCCGTCGAACCGTCGCCAAGTACCGCGAGTCCCTCGGGATCGCGCCTTCCAGCGAGCGTAAGCGTTTGATGTGACGGGCGGGCCACAGCGTTCCAGTGGCAGGCGCTTTTGCCTGCCGCTTTATGCACTGGCAACGAAGGAGAAGCTGTATGCAAGTCAACATCAGTGGACACCAGCTGGAAGTCACCAAACCCCTGCGTGAATACACCGAAAGCAAGCTGAACAAGCTGGCAGGGCATTTTGACAAGATCACCAACGTGCAGGTCATCATGGAGGTCGATAAGCTCAAGCAGAAAATCGAGGCCACCCTGCACGTACCGAATGCAAAGCTCGTCGCCAATGCAGAGCATGAAGACATGTACGCGGCGATCGACTCGCTCTACGACAAGCTGGACCGCCAACTCATAAAGCATAAGGAAAAGAATCTGCACCTGATGCAAGGTACAGGTCGTTAACTCTCCCCCCATGATCCGACTTGAAACCATCCTGACCCCCGGCCGTTCCCTTGTGAACGCGCCGGGCGGCAGTAAAAAGAAAGCCCTTGAACAAATTGCCAACCTGATCAGCAGCCAAGTGCCTGATCTGGAGATGCAGGATGTCTTCGAGGCTCTGATTGCCCGTGAAAAACTCGGTTCGACCGGTTTTGGCAACGGCATCGCCATCCCCCACTGCCGCCTCAAAGGCTGCGAGACACCCGTCAGCGCCTTGCTGCACCTGGAAAAACCCATTGATTTCGATGCTATCGATGGTGCACCGGTCGACCTGCTGTTCGTGCTGCTGGTCCCGGAAGCCGCCACCGATGCGCACCTGGAACTGCTTCGGCAGATCGCCAGCATGCTCGACCGCAAGGAAGTACGCGACAGACTGCGCAGTGCCAGCAGCAACGAGGCGCTGTATCAGGTTGTCCTGGATGAACAGAGCGGGCAGTAATCATGCGTTTGATCATCGTCAGCGGCCGCTCCGGCTCGGGTAAAAGCACCGCCCTCAACGTACTTGAGGATAACGGTTTCTATTGCATCGACAACTTGCCCGCCGGCCTGCTGCCGGAATTGGCGGAACGCGCGTTGATTCACACCGAACTGGCGCAACCGCTGGTCGCCGTCTCGATTGATGCCCGCAACCTGCCCAGCCACCTTGAGCGCTTCCCGCAATTGCTCGAGGAAGTGCGGGCCAAGCACATTCATTGCGACGTGCTTTACCTGGATGCCGACGAAGAGACGCTGCTCAAGCGATTCTCGGAAACCCGCCGGCGTCACCCCCTCAGCAGCCCTCACCGCTCCCTGGCCGAAGCCATCGAAGACGAAACCAAGCTGCTGGGACCGATCATTGACCTCGCAGACCTCAAGATCAACACCACCAGCCTCAACCTGTACCAGTTGCGCGATGCCATCAAGCTGCGCCTGCTGAACCAGCCCGAGCCGGGTACGGCGTTTCTGGTCGAGTCGTTTGGGTTCAAGCGCGGCATGCCGGTGGACGCCGACCTGGTGTTCGACGTGCGCTGCCTGCCTAACCCTTACTGGAAGCCGGAACTGCGCGAACAGTCGGGGCTGGACCAGCCCGTGGCCGATTACCTGGCCGCGCAACCGGATGTGGAGGAGATGTTTCAGGACATCTCCGGTTACCTGCTTAAGTGGCTTCCGCGTTTTGCCGCCAGCAACCGGGCTTATGTCACCATTGCCATCGGCTGCACCGGCGGGCATCACCGCTCCGTCTACCTGACCGAGCGCCTGGGCCAGGTGTTGCAACAAACCCTCAAGAATGTCCAGGTCCGCCACCGCGACCTTAGCTGAAAGGAACACCCCCGCGATGCCCGCTCTGGAAATTGAAATCATCAACAAACTGGGTCTGCATGCCCGCGCTTCGGCTAAATTCGTGGGCGTGGCCGGGAAGTTTCCCTGCCAGATCCGTGCGGGTCGCACGCCGGAATCTATGGTCGATGGCAAAAGCATCATGGCCATGATGATGTTGGCAGCCGGCAAAGGCACCAAGATTCACTTGAAGACGGAAGGTGAGCAAGAGCAGGACGCGATGGACGCACTGGTCGCGCTGATCAATAACTACTTCGAGGAAGGCGAATAACCCTCTGTAGGAGCCCGGCTTGCCGGCGATGGCGTCGCCAAGCGCACCGCTCGTCTCAGGATTGATCGCCGGCAAGCCGGCTCCTACAAGGGAGCGGTTTACCCCAAGGCCGTGTCCATCACCATCATCAAGCAGAACCCGATGCACAACCCCATGCTGGCAAGTTTTTCGTGACCATTGCGTCGCGACTCGGGGATCACTTCGTGAGTCACCACCAACAGCATCGCACCGGCTGCCAGCGCCAAGCCTAGCGGCAGAAGCACCTCGGCCAGACTTACCAACCAGGCACATAGCACGGCAAATACCGGCTCCACCAGGCCTGACGCCGCGCCGATCAGGAATGCCTTGACCCGCGACATCCCGGCCCCGGCCAACACCAACGCAATCACCAGCCCTTCGGGCACGTCCTGCAAGGCAATGCCCATGGCCAGGCTGTCGGCATCCGGCATGCCGCCGCCCGCCGAGACGCCCACCGCCATACCTTCCGGGATGTTGTGGGCGATGATGGCAAACACAAACAGCCAGATACGCGGCGGAATCACCGGTTTTTCCGGCGTGCCCACCAGCATTTCCGGGCTGGCACCGGAGACCTTGCGGTCCACCAGATACAGCCCGAAAGCACCCAACATGATGCCAAAACTGATCAAACCACTGGCGCCCCAGGGCGAAAGCCCCAGGCCTTCAGCTGCAGCAATGCCCGGCACGATCAACGAAAACGCCGTCGCCGCCAGCATGACGCCAGCCCCAAAGCCCAGCAGCGTATCGCTCAATGCCACCGGCATGCGTCGAATAACCAGCACCGGTACCGCGCCGAGCGCCGTGCCGAGCGCGCAGATGGATCCCCCCTGCAGGGCGCGCAGAATGCGTGGTTCCAGGTTCAACCAGGCCAGCCCGTGGGCCACCAGCAATGCGGTACCTGCCAATAGCAGCAGCGAGCCAAACGCATAACGAAACATTCGCCCGCTGCTGATCGCCAGTGTTTCAGTGCCCATAGTCGGCCTTAGATCTTGTTATGAAGGTGAATGTCAGGCCACGGCAGCCTGATAGCGGGAGGCAACTTCTGACCAATTAATGACACTGTAGAAGGCATTGATGTATTCCGGGCGGCGGTTCTGGTACAGCAGGTAGTAGGCATGTTCCCAGACGTCCAGGCCGAGGATCGGGGTATTGCCGTTCATCAGTGGGCTGTCCTGGTTACCGCTGCTCTCCACCACCAGGGTCTTTTGCGGAGTGACGCTCAGCCAGGCCCAGCCGCTGCCGAAACGGGTCAATGCGGCCTTGGTGAAAGCCTCCTTGAAGCTGTCGAAACCGCCCAATTGCTCCTCAATGGCCTTGCCCAGCGCACCATCGGGTTTGCCGCCACCTTTGGGCGACATCACCGCCCAGAACAGCGAGTGGTTGGCATGACCACCGCCCTGATTGATCACGGCTGCACGCAGCTTTTCCGGCAGTTGCTGCACGCTGGAGACCAGCTTCTCGACCGGCCAGCCAGCGAACTCGGTGCCCTCGACGGCGGCGTTGAGATTGTTGATGTAGGTCTGGTGGTGCTTGGTGTAGTGGATTTCCATGGTTTGCGCATCGATATGCGGTTCCAGGGCGTCGTAGGCGTAAGGCAATGCAGGCAAGCTGTAAGTCATATCAATGTGCTCCGTAATGAGGAGTGGCGGGTTGCGCCGCAGCACCACCCAACAGGCGATGGGTGCGCGGGTACTCACCGTGATCGCTGATGAAATTCAATAGCTCGACGTAGGTTTTGCTGCTCTGGCGCAGCGCCGCTTCGCGCAATTGCGGGCTCAGACGCGGGTCCTGCATGGTCTGCAGCAGGCGCTGATGGATAGCGCACAGGTATTCCGCGCTTTCCTCCGGCTGGTTCAGGCGCAGGTGCAGGTCCGCCAGGTTGTGATGGGAAATGACGCAAGCCGCCACTGCTTCGTCGGCGTCCGCCCAGCGTTCGAACAACACTTGGGCAAGGGCCAGGGCTTGCAAATAGGCCTCGCGAGCGTCAACCAACTCGCCCGCCATAAAGCAGCGATTGGCCCGTTCGATCGTGCGTTTCCAGTGCTCCATGGTGAGCCTCCAAAGCAGGGTCGGTGATTACACGCCGCCGGCCGTGAGCTTTTCCGGATCCAGCAGGACCTCCAGTTGGCTGCGCGGCAAGTCGGTGTGCTCGAGGGCAACATCAATCACCGGACGGCCCTGTTGATAGGCTTTTTTGGCGATTTCAGCGGCCTTTTGGTAACCGATGATCGGGTTGAGTGCGGTCACCAGGATGGGGTTGCGCGACAACGCTTCCTTGAGCTTGGCTTCGTTGACCTTGAAACTGGCGATGGCTTTATCGGCCAGCAAACGGCTGGAATTAGCCAGCAATTCCAGGCTGCTGAGCAGGTTCTGCGCAATGATCGGCAGCATCACGTTCAGCTCGAAGTTGCCTGACTGACCGGCGACGGTGATCACCGTGTCATTGCCGATGACCTGTGCGGCGACCATCGCCGTGGCTTCCGGAATCACCGGGTTGACCTTGCCGGGCATGATCGAAGAACCCGGCTGCAAGCCTTCCAGCTCGATTTCACCCAGGCCGGCGAGCGGGCCGGAGTTCATCCAGCGCAGGTCGTTGGCGATTTTCATCAGCGACACGGCGGTGGCTTTCAACTGGCCGGAGACTGCGACGGCTGTGTCCTGCGAGCCAATCAGAGCGAACAGGTTCTTGCCGGGCGTGAATTTCACACCGGTCAGACTGCTCAGTTGCTGGCTGAAACGCGCCGCGAATTCCGGATGTGCGTTGATCCCGGTACCGACTGCCGTACCGCCCTGGGCCAGCGCTTGCAGGCTCGGCAGGAGGTCCTGCAGGTGGCCGATATTAGCCTTGAGCTGCTGAGCCCAACCGTTGAGCACCTGGCTCATGCGTACGGGCATGGCATCCATCAGGTGCGTGCGACCGGTCTTGATGAACGGGTGAACCTCTTCGGCTTTTTGTTCGATGACTTGCACCAAATGCAGCAGGGCCGGCAGTGTTTGCTCATGCAGTACCAGCGCGGCACTGACGTGGATCGTGGTCGGGATGATGTCGTTGCTGCTCTGGCCGCAGTTCACGTGGTCGTTGGGGTTGACCGGCTCACCGAGCATACGGGTGGCCAGGGTCGCAATCACTTCATTGGCGTTCATGTTCGAACTGGTGCCGGAGCCGGTCTGGAAAATATCCACCGGGAAGTGCTGCATAAAATCGCCTTCCAGCAAACCTTGGGCGGCATCGACGATGGCCTTGCCCTGCCCTTCGCTGATTTGCTTGAGGTCGACGTTGACCTTGGCGGCGGCGGCCTTGGCCAGGATCAGGGCGCGGATGAATTGCGCCGGCATGCGTTGATGACTGATCGGGAAATTGTTCACCGCGCGCTGGGTTTGCGCACCGTACAAGGCCTCGGTCGGCACTTGCAGTTCGCCCATGCTGTCGCGTTCGATACGGGTGTTACTCATCGTTAGATCCTTGCACCAGGTCAGAAACAGAAAGGGAGGGCAGCAATTCACAGGTCGCCAATCGCCACGCAAAGGACTGCCAGCGCTTGAGGCGGCAGGCGCAGTGAGAGAGTTTTTCCAAGTCGCGCAATGGGCGCCACGCCTGATCCAGGCACATGGAGCGCCAATGCCAGGGCAGCGCGATGTCGCTGGCGGTATCGAGCAGCAGGCGGAATGAGGTTTCTGCGATCGTCCACGGATGGGTCGCGGTGCAGCACGCCAGGTATCGACCCTCATTGAGGTAATGTTCGATCAGGCGCGGCTCGTTGGGGTCAAGGCCGCAGCGAATCTGGCGACTCATCCAGCGCCAGCTCTCCAGGTAAGGATCCTCATGCAGGACAGAACTCATGATCCACACTCATTCGGTAATGATATTTATTATTAAATGATATTGAGAATCAAAACAATAGCGGCAGATTGATCCGCCTGCAAAACGCCCACAAAAAAAGGCGCGCCATCTGATAGATGGGGCGCCGTTTTGAGTTAAGGTTG